>NZ_JBGQOG010000009.1:0-139604 GCF_052113705.1 Phaeovulum sp. W22_SRMD_FR3
GTTGACTGGGTCGTGCTGACCGCCGCCGTTGTCGGCCTCGGCGCCGCCGCACTGACCATGGTGCGTGGCCAGACCCAAGCCCTCACCGGCAAGATCTCGGGCTACCTGAGCACCGCAAGCGTCAACTCGACCTTCTGAGGCTGACCTCCCGAGCGGGACCAGAGGCCGCCCCTCGGGGCGGCTTCTCCATATCCCGCGCCACCGGCGCGACGGATACCACGATTTGCGCCCAGCGCCGCCGCAATCCCGCCACCTTGGCTTGTCACAATCACCGCAAGAGCTACCCCTGCTTCAGAGAGGATTTCGCATGAGCACCCCATTTTTGGCCAAACTCATCCGGCTGTGGCGCGGCGACGACGGGGCTGTGACCGTCGACTGGGTTGTGCTGACGGCGGCTGTGGTCAGCCTCGGCGCCCTCGCCGGCGGATCCATCTGGTTTCAGACCGGCCGGATCTCGGGCGACATCGCCACTTTCGTCGGCGCACAAGAGCTGAACTCGACATTCTGACCGCAACTTGCCCGCCTGCGGGTCATCGCGCGCGACACCCGCCGCGCCTGCGCCGCGACCGGGCCATCATTGCGCCGCATTCGCCTGCAAGACAGGCGGCGTTGCGCTTTCCAGGAAGGGAAACCCCATGCGATTGATTTTCGGCCTCGTCCTGGCCCTCGGCATCGCCCTCGCTGGATTCGCGGTGCACATGGCCCAAGGCTATATCTCTCAGGCTCAGGCGGAGCGTGATTACCTGCGCCAGGCACAGGCACAGGCGCCGGTGCTCGTCGATCTGGTCGTCGCCAAACGCCCGCTGCAATATGGCGAGCGGTTCAGCATGAGTGATCTGACCACCATCCGCGTCGAGGCGGGCAAGGTGCCCGAAGCCAGCTTCAGCCAGATCGTCGCGCCGATGACCCCCGATGCGCCGGTCAAACCGGTGTTTTTCGAGGGCGAAACCCGCCCGCGTGCCGCCCTGCGCAGCTATGAGCCCTTTGAGCCGCTGCTGGCGACCAAGATCACCGAACCCGGTGTGGACGCGGGCATCATGGCCAATCTGTCGCCGAACATGCGCGCCTTTACCATCAACGTCGATCTGGCCACGGGCGTCTCGGGCTTTTTGCGGCCGGGCGACCGGGTGGATGTCTATTGGTCGGGCCGGTCCGGCGACCGCGATGTCGCCAAGCTGCTGGAAACCAACCTCAAGGTCATCGCCATTGACCAAAGCGCCGATGCCGACCGCTCGGAGGCGACGATGATCGCCCGCACCGTGACCACCGAAGTCAGCCCGGAGCAGGTGGCCGCCCTGACACTGGCACAATCGGCGGGCAAGCTGACGCTCTCGCTGGTGGGGGCCGCGGACACGATGGTTGTCGGGGCCATCGAGATTGACCGGGACTCGCTGCTCGGCATCGTTGCGCCGCAAGAAGCGGTGAAGGTTGAGGCACCGCGCGTCTGCACGATCAAGACCCGCAAAGGCACCGAGATGGTGGAAACCGAGATTCCCTGCACCAACTGACATGCCCAACCGCGCGCCGCGCCGTCCCGATCCGGGGCGGCGTTTTGGCATCCGGGCAATCGGAGGTGCAAGAATGGCACCGCAAGCGGTTGATTCTTGCAAAAATTCACCAACTCGCGCATGGTGCCCGGAACTAGGGCAGACGAGACCCCGCAAAGGGGCACAGAGACCCATAGATGTGGCGTGATCGGAGAGGCAGGATCACAATGAGTATGAACAAGATTTTCAGGGCAGGCCTTATGGGCACAGCGATCGCCCTGGCTACGGTTACCCTGCTGTCGCTGGCCCCCCATCCGGCGCTTGCCGAAACTCTGCGCGTGATGACCGGGTCGACGTCAGCGCCCTTGCAGGTGCCGATGAACCGCGCGGTGGTGGTGGAAAGCGACGAGCCCTTTGCCGAGCTCTCGATCGCAAACCCCGGCATCGCCGACATCACCACGCTGTCCGACAAGACCATTTACGTGCTGGGCAAGGTGCCCGGCCGCACGACGATGACGATCCTCGGGCCGGACGGCAAGCTGATCACCAATGTCGAAGTGCAGGTCACCCCGGACATCGCCGAATTCAAGGAACGGCTGGGGCAGATCCTGCCGGGCGAGCCGATCGAGGTGCGCACCGCCAATGACGGCATCGTGCTCTCGGGCACGGTGTCCTCCGCGTCCAAGCTGGACCGCGCCCTTGACCTCGCGCAGCGCTATGCGCCGGACCGGGTCTCGAACCTGATGAGCGTCGGCGGCACCCAGCAGGTGATGCTGAAGGTGCGCTTTGCCGAAATGCAGCGGTCGGTGTCCAAGAACCTGTCGTCCTCGCTGGGGATCAGCGGCACCACCTCGGGCGGCAATCTGGGCGTGATCGGCGGCAGCGGCAATTTCACCGGCAATGGCGCGATTTCGAATGCGTTCGACAATGGCACGATGCCGATCAACTCTGACGCGAACGGCGCACTGGGTCTGGGCTTTACCGCCGGCAATCTGCAATTCGCAGTGCTGCTGGAAGCGCTGGAAGCCAAAGGGGTCGTGCGCACGCTGGCCGAGCCGAACCTGACCGCCCTCTCCGGGCAGGAAGCCAAGTTCCTCGCGGGTGGCGAATATCCGATCCCGGTGATCAGCGACAATAATATTGCCATTGAATACAAACCCTTCGGGGTCGAGATGGCCTTTACCCCGCGGGTGGTGGATGGCGATCTGATCAACCTGACCATCAAATCCTCGGTCTCGTCCATCGACACCACGGTGACGATGAGTTCGGGCGGCTTCAGCGTGAACGCCTTCAAACGGCGCGATGCGGAAACCACGGTCGAGATGCGCGACGGCGAGAGCTTTGCCATCGCCGGCCTGTTGCAGGATGATTTCAACGATCTGAATTCGCAGGTGCCCTGGCTGGGCGACGTGCCGGTGTTGGGCGCGCTGTTCCGCAGCGCCGATTATTCGCGCAAGCAATCCGAGCTGGTGATCATCGTGACGCCGCATCTGGTCAGCCCGACGCGCGGCGAAGCGCTGGCGCTGCCCACCGACCGTGTGCGCCCGCCGAGCGAGTCTGAACTGTTCCTCTTTGGCAAAACCCAGGGCAGCAGGCCCACGGGTGCTGCGGCCGAAGTCGCCAAGCAGGACTTTTCCGGCTCCTATGGCTATGTGATGGAGTGACGTGATGCGGCGCAGCCTTGGATTGAGCATGACCCTGCTGGCGGGCGCCCTCGCTCTGGCGGGCTGCGGAAACGAAGCCGGTGCGGATTACGACGGCGGCGATTTCGGCAATGCCACGATGAACAACACGCTGGTGCAGTCGGGCGAGCGGGAATACGCAATCAGCCTGACGCAGAAATTTGCCTCTGAAGTGCCCAATACGGTGAATTTTGCCTTCAACTCTGCGGTCCTCGACGGCAGCGCGATGGTGATCCTGTCGAAACAGGCCAATTGGATCCGGCAATTCCCCGAGATCCGTTTCCGCGTCTACGGGCACACCGATCTTGTGGGCAGCAACGCCTATAACAAGGCGCTGGGGCTGCGCCGTGCGCAGGCGGTGGTGGCCTATCTGGCGCGCCAGGGCATCAGCCGCTCGCGGCTTGAGGCCGTCGTTTCCTTTGGGGAAACCCAGCCGCTGGTCTACACCCAGTCGGAAAACCGCGAAAACCGCCGCACGGTGACCGAAGTGTCGGGCTTTGTGGAGCGCCGCCCGCAGCTGTTGAACGGCAAATATGCTGCCGTGATCTTCCGCGAATATGTGGAAAGCGCCACGATGCGCGACATGGGCGCCTCTGTCGGTGACGCCACCTCTCCCGGCGGCTGAGACTGATCCGAATCGCGCGACAATCGCCCCTCTTGAAAGGCGGTCTTTGGCAACAAAGACCGCCTTTCGCGTCGGATCGTCACCCAAAGTCGCATAATTACGCGGATGCGGCCCCATTCTCGCCCGAATTCCAAGTGATTTTGATCCTCGGCAGAAGAGGCACGACAAGCGAGTCGCGCCTGGACCTCGATGGGACCTGAAGAGAGACATGAAAATGACCAACAGGATCACCGTCGCGCTCCGCGTACAGAAGGACGCCAAGGAATGAGTGTTGCAGCAGTGTTGAAGCCTGAACCCGCGCCCATCCGCGCCTGCACGATTTCGCGCGACGTGTCGAATTTCGATCTTCTGATCGAAGACATGGAAACCGAACTCGGTGAAAGCTGGGGCGACCTGACCTTTACCGATGCACAGATCTTCCTGCATCAACCCGAAAGCGCCATGCTCGAATTCGTGGCCATCGCGGTGGATGACGAGGATGAACAGGATCTGCACCGCATCTCTTCGATCATAACCACCGCCAAGGAGAAAGGGATCCGCGTGATCCTGATCGCCGAAGAGGTGAGCCCGATCGCCCTGCATCAGCTGTTGCGTCTGGGGGCGGATGATTTCGTGCCCTACCCGCTGCCCGAGGGCGCCCTGCACGAGGCGATCGACCGCCTGCAGGAAAGCGCCCTGCCCGCCGCCGCGCCCGCATTGGCGGCCGTGCCCGCCACGGCGGCCCCCAGCTTCAAGGCGACCGGCGGCCGCGATGGCGTCATCCTGCCGGTGCATGGCATGGCGGGCGGCACCGGGGCCACCACCTTCGCGGTGAACCTGGCCTGGGAACTGGCCACCATCGACAAAAAGGGCGGGCCGCGCGTCTGCCTGCTGGATTTCGATTTCCAATATGGCAGCGCCTCGACCTATCTCGACCTGCCGCGCCGCGAGTCAATCTTTGAGCTGTTGACCGACACCGCCCATATGGATGCCGACAGCTTTTCGCAGGCGCTTTTGACCTTTAACGACCGTTTGCACGTGTTCACGGCGCCTGCCGACATGCTGCCGCTCGACATTGTCAGCTCGGAAGACATTGGCCGCATCCTCGATATGGCGCGGGCGAACTTCGACTATGTCGTCATCGACATGCCGACGACCGTGGTGCAATGGACCGAGGCCGTCCTGAATCAGGCGGATGTGTATTTCGCCATGCTGGAACTCGACATGCGGTCGGCGCAAAACACCCTGCGGATGATCCGGGCGCTGAAATCCGAAGGGCTGCCGGCGGAGAAACTGCGCTTCGTGCTGAACCGCGCGCCGAAATTCACCGATCTCACCGGCAAGGCCCGTGTGCGGCGTCTGGCCGAAAGCCTCGACATCGCGATCGAGGCGCAACTGGCCGATGGCGGCAAGGCGGTGACGCAGGCGAATGACCACGGCCTGCCGCTGGCGGAAACCGCCGCCAAGCTGCCCCTGCGCCGTGACATCCAGAAACTGGCGAAATCCCTGCACGATCTGAACCGCGCCGCAGCTGATACCGGCCGCGGCTGAAAGGCTAATCATGTTCTCGCGTTACAAAAAATCCGGCACAGATACGGCCAAGCCCGCCCCCGCGATTGCGGCCCAGCCCAGCCCTGCGACGGCCCCCGCCCCCGCCAGCGCGGCCGCCGTGACGCCGTCGGTTCAGCGCAGGGTGGCGCCGCAGCCGATGGCTTCTCTTGCCGTGGCCGTGGACAAGGAAAAGAAACGCAAAGAGAAGATGAGCGAGCTGAAGCAGGCGCTGCACAAGCGGCTGCTGGATGATCTCAACCTTGCCGCGCTCGAAAGTGCCTCGGAAAAGGATCTGCGCGCCGAGATTGCCGCGATCACCACCGAGGGGCTGACCGAGATGGCGGTGGCGCTGAATGCCACCGAACGCGCAACGCTGAACCAGGAGCTCTATGACGAGGTGATGGGCCTCGGCCCACTCGAACCCTTGCTGAAAGACGATACGGTCAACGATATTCTGGTGAACGGCCCGCAGCAGGTTTTCGTCGAGCGCGCGGGCAAGCTGGAGCTGACCGACACCACCTTCAAGGATGAAAAGCACCTGCTTCGGATCATCGACAAGATCGTGTCGGCGGTGGGGCGGCGGGTTGACGAATCCAACCCCTATGTCGATGCCCGTCTCTCCGATGGCAGCCGTTTCAACGCCATGGTGCCGCCGGTGGCGGTGGATGGCAGCCTGGTCTCGATCCGGAAGTTCAAGAAGGAAAAGCTGGGCATCGACGATCTGGTCCGCTTTGGCGCCTTTACCGAGGAAATGGCCGCCTATTTGCAGGCCGCCGTGTCCACCCGCCTCAATGTCATCGTGTCGGGCGGGACGGGTTCGGGGAAAACCACCACGCTGAACGCGCTCTCGTCCTTTATCGACAACCACGAGCGCATTCTGACCATCGAGGATACGGCCGAACTTCAGCTGCAACAGATCCATGTCGGCCGGATGGAAAGCCGCCCGCCCAACGTTGAGGGCAAGGGCGCCGTCACCCAGCGCGACTGTTTGCGCAACGCGCTGCGGATGCGGCCCGACCGGATCATCGTGGGGGAAACCCGGGGCGAAGAGGTCATCGACATGTTGCAGGCGATGAACACCGGCCATGATGGCTCGATGACCACGATCCACGCCAACTCGGCGCGCGATGGCGTCAGCCGTCTGGAGAACATGATCGCCATGTCGGGGATCGAGATGCCGATCAAGGCCGTGCGCAGCCAGATCGCCTCGGCCGTCAACCTGATCGTGCAGGCCAGCCGGTTGCAGGACGGCTCGCGCCGCATGGTCTCGATCACCGAGATCACCGGCATGGAGGGGGATGTGATCTCGATGCAGGAGATCTTCCGCTACGAACGCCTCGGCCTTGCGCCGGATGGCAAGATCATCGGCCGTTTCACCGCCACCGGTGTGCGCTCCAACTTTGCCGACCGTTTCCGGCAATGGGGCTATGACCTGCCCGCCTCGATCTACGAACCTGTCGGGAATTAAAGGCCTTCGGGCCGGAGAGAGACCATGATCCTCAGCGCAACCCCCATCATCTACGGCCTGATCTTTGTCGCGGTGCTCTTGCTGGTCGAGGGGATCTATCTGCTGATCTTCGGCAAGTCGATCTCGCTCAACTCCAAGGTCAACCGGCGCCTTGACCTGCTGGAAAAGGGCGGGCGGCGCGAACAGGTGCTGGAGCAGCTGCGCAAAGAGGCCAACCAGCACAAGAATTCGCGCGGCATTCCGCTCTATTCGCTGCTGGCGACCAAGGCGCAAAAGGCCAATATCGCCTTCTCACCCGCCGCGCTGATCGGCGTCATGGGCTTGGTGTCGGTGGTGGCCTATATGGGGCTGTCGATCGGCACCGATGCCGCGCCGCCGGTGCGGGCGGTGGTGGCGGTGGCGATGGGCGTGGGCGGGATCTGGTTCTGGGTCTCGGGCAAGGCCAAAAAGCGCATGGCCATGATCGAAGAGCAGCTGCCCGACGCGGTCGAACTGATGGTCCGCTCCCTGCGCGTGGGGCACCCGTTCTCCTCGGCCATTCAGATCGTGGCCAAGGAAGTGCCCGATCCGCTCGGCTCGGAATTTGGCATCATCGCCGATGAATGCGCCTATGGCCGCAACGTGGCCGAGGCGATTTCGGATCTGGCGGAGCGGCTGGACATGCAGGATCTGCGCTTCCTCGCCGTGGCCATCTCGATCCAGCAGCAATCGGGCGGCAACCTGGCCGAGATTCTCGAAGGTCTGGCCAAGGTGATCCGCGCGCGGTTCCGCCTGTTCCGCCGGGTCAAGGCGATCACCGCCGAGGCGAAATGGTCGGGCGTCTTCCTCTCCGGCTTTCCCATCGCGGTGATGCTGATCATCCAGGTCGTGGCCCCTGATTATTACGACGGGGTCAAGGGCACCCCCTCGTTCATTCCGGCGGCGATTGTCGTCTTCGTGCTGCTGGGGATGAACTTCGCCTTCATGAAGATCATGACCACGATCAAGGTCTGAGGAGTGCCGCCATGCTGAACGAGTTGAACGCCAGTCTGACGCAGTTGCTCGGCCCGCTGGGGCCGGTGATTGCCTTGGCGGGTCTTGGCCTGCTGATGGTCGCGGGCACCCTGCCGATCATCATGAAGCGCAAGCCCGACCCGTTGGACAAACTCCGCGCCAGCACCGCCGAGGCCCGCGCGGTCACGGCGGGCGGTGGTGCGGGCGGCCCCTCAGGCCGGGCCAAGCTGCGCCACGGTTCCGGCACCGACAAGCTCGAGAAATTCGCGGGCTTTCTCGAACCGCAGACCGAAGCCGAAATGTCCGCCTCGCGCATGAAAATGACCCGCGCGGGGTACCGCGGCAAAAACGCGGTGCGCACCTTCCATGCCAGCCAATTTGCGCTGGGGCTGACCATGCTGATCCTGGGGGTGGCCTATGCGATGATTTCATCGTCGCAGGGCGAGATTTCCTCGACCCAGATGATCATGGCAGTGCTGGTGCCCGGGGCGGCCGGGTATTACCTGCCGGTCTATTGGGTCAACCGCCGCATCCAGACCCGCGCGCAAGAGATGCAGGACGGTTTCCCCGATGCGCTGGACATGCTTCTGGTCTGCGTCGAGGCCGGGCAATCGCTGGATCAGGGGATCATCCGCGTCTCGAAAGAGCTGGAGAAAGGCTATCCCGCGCTGTCGGAAGAGTTTGAGATCGTCGCGCATGAGATCAAGGCCGGCAAGGAAAAGACTGCCGTTCTGCGCAGCTTTGGTGAGCGGTCAGGCGTGCAGGACATCGCCTCTTTCGTCACCGTGATGATCCAGTCGCAGACCTTCGGCACCTCGATCGCCGATTCCCTGCGCGTCTATTCCAGCGAAATGCGCGACAAGCGGGTGATGCGCGCCGAAGAGGCCGCCAACAAGATCCCGACCAAGATGACGCTGGGCACGATGATGTTCACCGTGCCGCCGCTGCTGATCATCCTGATCGGGCCTTCCATTCACGCCATGCTGGAAACTTTCAAGCAGATCGGGCAATGATCGGGGGGACTGTTCCCGCCCCTCACGCCAGATCCTGAAAGCCCCCCAATGCCCTCCCGTGCCCCCCTGTTTCCGCGGCGTATCCTGCTGAGTGCGATGCTGCTGGTGGCGCTGCTCACGGCCTGCGGGCCGGACACCCTGCGCGAGGCCAAAAATTCGCCCTACGCGCCCGGCACCGCTGGCGGCACGGCGGTGGACGGGCTGATCGTGGGCCACCGGCTGATGGCGGCGGGGGAATATGAGCTGGCCCTGCGCGCCTATTACCGCGCGGCGGGCGAACAGGGGGCCACGGTCGATGTGCTTTCCGCCATCGGTTCGGCCAATCTCAAACTGGGGCGGCTGGGGCAGGCCGAGCAGATCCTGCGCCGCGCGACAGAAGCGGACAAAGGTTTTGTCCCCGCCTGGAACAACCTCGGCGTCGTGCTGATGGAGCGCGGCAAGGTGGCCGAGGCGGCGCGGGTCTTCCAGACCGCCTATGCGCTCGACAGTGGCGAAACCGACTCCATCCGCGAAAATCTTCGTCTGGCGCTCGCAAAATCGCAGGGCACCGCGTATGCTGCCCCTGAAACCGGCAGGTTCAAACTGATGCGGCGTGGCAATGGCGAATATCTGCTGCTGTCACCTCACTGAGGCGGATGCCGGAAGAGGCCCGAGCAAAGGACGCAGAAATATGCGCCACCCCTTATTGATCGCAGCTTTGTGCGGCGGCGCCCTGATGCTGGGTGCCTGCAACCGTTCGGTGGATGCCGAATCCAAAGAGGCGCTGAAATCGGTCAATGTGATCGATGAGACCAATCTGTCCGACATCATGCTGACCGTCGGCGATCCGGCAGAGGCCGTGGCCTATTTCCGCCGTTCCTCCAGCGAAAACCCCGACCGGATCGACCTGAAACGCGGTCTGGCGAAATCGCTGATCCGCGCCAAACAGCCTTCGGAGGCGGCAAAGGCCTGGGCAGGCGTGGTCGCCATGCCCGCCTCGACAGCCGATGACAAGGTCAATCTGGCCGATGCGCTGATCCGTGCCAATGAGTGGAAGCAGGCCGAGCAGGTGCTGAATTCGGTGCCCCCCACCCATGAGACCTTTCAGCGCTACCGGCTGGAGGCGATGGTCGCCGACAGCAACAAGAACTGGAAAAAAGCCGACAGTTTCTATGAAATCGCTGCCGGGCTGACCACGACACCGGGGGGCGTTTACAACAACTGGGGCTTCTCGAAACTGTCGCGCGGGGATTATCCCGGCGCCGAGAAACTCTTTGGCGATACGCTGCGCTATGAGCCGGATCTGTTCACCGCCAAGAACAACCTCGTGCTCGCCCGTGCCGCACAACGCAAATACGATCTGCCCGTGGTCTCGATGTCGCAGGTGGAAAAGGCGCAACTGCTCTATACGGCGGCGCTGTCGGCGATCAAGCAGGGCGATGTGACCATCGGCAAGGGCCTGCTGCAAGAGGCGGTCGACACGCATCCGCAGCATTTCGACGAGGCCGCCCGCGCGCTGGCCGCCCTTGATGCCGCCCCGAGCAAAGGCTGATCCATGCTGTCCCTGACCCCTGCCGGTGCGGCGCTCGTGTTCCTGGTGCTGGTCAGCCCGATCTGCGCCTGGGTGGCCTGGTCGGATGCGAAATGGATGAAAATTCCCAACAGCGCGGTGCTGGCGCTGATGCTGGTGTTCCTGATCGCCGGGCCTTTGGTGATGCCGCTGGAGGCCTGGGCCTGGCGCTGGAGCCATTTTCTGGTGATGCTGGCGCTGGGTTTCGTGCTGAACCAGATCGCGCATTTCGGCGCAGGAGACGCCAAGTTCGGCGCAGCAATGGCGCCGTTCTTCGCCAGCGCCGACCTGCCGCTGGTGCTGAAACTGCTGACCGCTTTCCTGCTTGCGGCCTTTGCGGCGCACCGGCTGTTCCGGGCCCTGCCCGCCGCCCGCGCCATGGCCCCGGATTGGGTCTCCTGGCGGCGGGCGGATTTCCCGATGGGCCTCGCGCTGATCGGCACGCTCTGGTCCTATCTGTTTCTGGTGGCGATCAGCGCCTGATCAGGGCTGCGCAGGCGGTACCGGTTTCAACAGCACATAGGTTTCGGTGCGGCGCATCTCTTGCAGGCCCCAGCCCTTGGCGGTCACCGCATCGAGAAAATTCTGACGCACGCTGCTGGCCATCGGGCAGAGCGGCACCACGACGTAATCTGCCGCTTCCAGCCCCGGCGCGCCCACATAATACCAGGGGGCGGCACCTTTCACCGGCTCAAAATCCCCGAAGAGCCAGAACTGGTTGAACAGATCCGTCGACAGGATCGCGCTGCCGCCATATCCCGCCGCGGTCAGATCCCGCGCCGCCTGATCAAACCATGCGCCGTAACCGTTGTTCATCTCGCAACGCGGCAGGGTTTCGCCGTTCAGGATGGCATCCTGATCCGGATTTCCGTGCGAATCCGTGGCCTTGACGCTGGCCGCATAGAGGGCATAGGCGGGGCCTGCCTCACGGCCACGGTTCATCAGACGCACATCGTAAAACCGCCGGGTCTCGATCAGCAGATCGGCGTTTTGCGGCTGCGCCGTCACCAACGCCGAATAGCCCTGGCTCGGGATCCCCAGATGCCGGACCGCGCTGAAGGCCATATCGGTCAGCGAGGCGGCCCCGCCGATCAGCGCCACCCAGCCGGTCACGGTCAGCGCCTGCCGCAGGTTCCAGCCCATCGCATTGCGCCGCTCTGCCCCGGGGCGCAACTGCACCAGCATCAGCGCCAGAAAGATCAGCCATTGCGGGTCATTGCCGAAATTCTGATAGGTCACATAGATAAAGGCCGGCGCGAGAACGAGCAGCAAGAGCCCCTCCACCATCCGCCCCGCCTGGCGCAGGAAGACCACCCCCGCCAGAAGCGCGAGCGAGCTGGCCAGATAGGCAGGCCCGCCGATCACCGATGAAAGCGGCAGACCGGGGGCAGAGCGCGTCGGGGATTGCGCCACGGCGGTCAGATCCTGCAAATAGGCCAGCCAGAAGGCCATCCCCCAGCACGCCGTCACCGCACCCGCCACAACGAGGCCCGCCACAAGGGCGCTCAGCAGCATCCGCCCCTCGCGGCGCAGCACCAATGCCAGCAGGATCGCCGGGGCGAAGGCCATGAAATAGGTAACCTTGATCAACACCAACCCCGCCATGGCAAGGCCGATCAACGCGCCGTCCAGCAGGGGACGCGCGCGGCCCGCGGTCGGCGGCAGCACCGCCAACCCCAGCGCGATATAGGCCAGCGCCCAGGCCCAGCGGTTGTAATGCATCGAAATCGCCACCGATCCCTGCGCCGCGCCGTAAACCAGCGCCATGCAAAGAAGGAGCACATAGAAGGCAAAACCATAGGCCAGCCCGCCCGAAAACCGTGACCGCGCCACCCGCAGCACCGGCAGGAACAGCACCAATGCCACACCGATCTGCCCGGCCAGAATGGCATGGCCAATGCCCAAGCCCGCCTTCACCGCCAGCTCGAACGGCACCAGCGCCAGCACCCCGATCGGCGTCATGAAATCCAGATGCGGCACCTGACCCTTTTGCGCCATCCGCAGCACCATATCCGCCAGATGTAGGGCATCGCCCTCAAACCGGTCGATGAACAGCGCCCCGTGCAAAAACGGCAGTCCGCCGAGGATCAGCACCACGGCCAGCATGAACAGCACCAGCCTGCCGCCGCTCTGCCGTCGCGTTCCCGCAATCTCCGCGACCTCTGCCGCCTTGCTCTCTGCCCCTGCCATCCCAGCCTCTCCGTGCTTTTTCCCTTTTTCGGCCACAATGGCCGGGCAGGTTTGCCCTCAGATAATCTCTCAATGCCCTTTTAGCCGCATCTGATGGCGTGAAAATGGCAAGAGCCGGAAAAGAACAGGAAAACCGCGATGAATGCGATCACCGGAACGGTTAACCCCGACGCCCCCGCCCCGGCACCCTATGCCGGTGTGCCCGCCCCTGTGCCGCCCAGCGCGCTGGCCGATGTGGGCATTTCGCCGGTGATGATGCGCGACATCCTGCTGAAAACCATGTTCCGCACCAATATGGACACCGCCTCCGGTCTGGCACGGCTGATCGCGCTGCCGCTGGGTCTGACGCAAGAGCTGATCGATCTGGCGCGCGGGCAAAAGCTGGTCGAGGCCACCGGCACATTGCACGCCAATTCGGGCGGCGAGATGGGCTTTCAGCTGACCGACGGCGGCAAGGCACGCGCCCTCGATGCGCTGGCGCAATCGGAATATTACGGCGCGATGCCGGTGCCGCTGGAGGCCTACCGCCTTCAGGTCAAAAAGCAATCCATCCGCAATATCGCGCTGACGCGGGCACAGCTGACGCAGGCGATGGGGCATCTGATCCTGCCGCCGACGCTTCTGGATCAGCTGGGGCCTGCGGTCTCCTCGGGCCGTTCGATCCTGATGTACGGGCCGCCGGGCAACGGTAAATCGTCGATCTCCAACGGCATCCGCGACGCCTTGGGGGATAAGATCTACATCCCCCGCGCCATCGAATATGCGGGTCAGGTGATCACCGTCTACGACCCGATCGTGCATTCGGCGGCGACCGAAAGCGTGGATGACCCGAATTCCCTGCGCAAATCTGCCCGCCGTTTTGACACCCGCTATGTGCTTTGTGACCGCCCGACGGTGATCACCGGGGGCGAGCTGTCGCTGGATATGCTCGACCTCACCTATAACCCCACCGCCCGCACCTATACCGCGCCCTTGCAGCTGAAATCCTCGGGCGGGGTGTTCATCGTCGACGACCTTGGCCGTCAGGCAGAGCCGCCGCAGAAGCTGGTCAACCGCTGGATCGTGCCGCTGGAAGAGGGGCGCGATATCCTTGCGCTGCAATCGGGCGAGAAATTCGAAGTGCCCTTTGACACGCTGGTGATTTTCTCGACCAACTTCCACCCGAACACGATTTTCGACAAGGCAGCGCTGCGGCGGATCTTTTTCAAGATCAAGATCGACGGGCCGAACCAGCAGGATTTCCTGAAAATCTTTGCCCTCGTCGCCCGCAAGAAACAGATCCCGCTGAACGAGGCGGCGCTTCGCCATCTTCTGGGCGCGAAATACCCCGAGATAGACAATGTCTATGCCAATTATCAGCCGGTCTTCCTGATTGATCAGATGCTGGCGATCTGCGCCTTTGAGGGCATCCCGCCGCAGATGAGCCCCGAGCTGATCGACCGCGCCTGGGCCAATATGTTCGTCACCGACGAAGAGATCATGCACTAGGCGCGGGGCCCGCCCCTGCCCCCTTGGCAGCGGCGGACGGCGGGTTAGATTGGGGGCATGCAGCACAGTGCCCCGCCCCTGCCCCCCCTCCTGCCGCCCGTGCTTGCCGATTGGTTTGCCGCGCGCGGCTGGCAGCTGCATCCGCATCAGCGCGCGATGCTGGCCAAGGCCGAGGCCCCGGCGCTTCTGCTGATTGCCCCCACCGGCGGCGGCAAGACTTTGGCCGGGTTCCTGCCGGTGCTGGCCGATCTGGTCGCCACCCCGCGCGCCGGGCTGCACACGCTCTATATCTCGCCGCTGAAAGCGCTGGCGGCGGACATCCGGCGCAATCTGACCGGGCCGGTGGCGGAAATGGGCCTGAATATCCGCATTGAGGACCGCACCGGCGACACCAGCCAGAGCCAGCGCCGCCGCCAGCGCGCCGATCCGCCGCAGATCCTGCTGACCACGCCGGAAAGCCTCGCGTTGCTTTTGTCCTATGAGGATGCGCCGCGGATCTTTGCCGGGCTGCAGCGGGTGATCGTGGATGAGATCCACGCCATCGCCGACAGCAAGCGCGGCGATCAGCTGATGCTCGGCCTCGCGCGGCTGGAAAGCCTCTCCCCCGGGCTGCGCCGCGTCGGCCTCTCGGCCACGGTCGAGGACCCGGCGGCGTTGGCGCGGTTTCTGGCACCTGAGGGGGCGGAAATTCTGACCGCCGATCCCGGCCCCGCTCCTGACATTGCGATGTTGAATGATCTGCCGCCCGCGCCCTGGTCGGGCGGTGGCGGTCGCCATGCGATCCCGGCGATACTGGAGGCGGTCCGCGCGCACCGCACCACCATCATCTTTCACAACACCCGCGCGCAGGCCGAGTTGTTCTTTCACGAGCTGTGGCTGGCCAATAGTGAGGATCTGCCGATCGGCATCCACCACGGCAGCCTTGCCCGCGACACGCGCGAGCGGGTGGAGGCGGCGATGTCGGCGGGGGAATTGCGGGCGGTGGTCGCCACCGGCAGCCTTGATCTCGGCATCGACTGGGGCGCGGTGGATCTGGTCATTCAGGTGGGTGCGCCGAAGAACGTCAAACGCCTCGTGCAGCGCATCGGCCGCGCCAATCACCGCCACAATGCCCCCTCCAAGGCGCGTCTGGTGCCCGCCAACCGTTTCGAGGTGGTGGAATGCATCGCCGCGCTGCAGGCCGCAGCTGAGGGTGATCTGGACGGCGAGCCGCGCGGGCCGGGGCCGCTGGACGTGCTCTGCCAGCACCTCCTGCTGACCGCCTGCGCCGGGCCCTTTGCCGCCGAGGCGCTGTATGGCGAGGTGAGGCGCGCCGGGCCCTATGCCGGGCTCAGCCGCGCCGATTTCGATGCCTGCCTCGATTTCTGCGCCACCGGCGGCTATGCCCTGCGCGCCTATGACCGCTGGCGGCGGCTGATGCTGCGCGACGGGTTGTGGCAATTGCGCGATCCGCGCGCCGCCCGCGATCTGCGGATGAACATCGGCACCATCGTCGATACCGAAACGCTGAAGGTGCGGATGGGCCGCATGGGCGCGGCTCTGGGCGAGGTGGAGGAAAGCTTTGCCGCCAGCCTGACCGCCGGGGACACGTTTTTGATGGGCGGCCAGATCGTGCGCTATGAGGGGCTGCGCGAAATGGTGGTCGAGGTCAGCCGCGCCCCCGGCCGCAGCCCGAAAGTGGCGGTGTTTTCCGGCACGAAATTCGCCACCTCCACCCAGCTCTCGGCCCGCATCCTGCGCCTCTTGCACAGCCCCGACGGCCTGCCCGACGACACGCGCGACTGGCTGCGCCTGCAGGCCGAGGTTTCGGCCCTGCCCGAACCCGGCCGCCTCTTGGTGGAGAGCTTTCCGCTGGAAGAGCGCCACTACACCTGCTTTTGGGGCTTTGCCGGGCGCAATGCGATGCAGACCCTCGGCCTGTTGCTCACCCGGCGCATGGAGGCGGCGGGGCTCGACCCTTTGGGCTTTGTCGCCTCGGATTACGCCACGCTGATCTGGGGGCTGGAGCCGGTGCGCGACCCCGAAGCGCTTCTGGACCCCACGGGCCTGCGCGAGGGGCTGGAGGGCTGGCTGGCGCAAAACGCGGTGATGAAGCGCGCCTTTCGCAATGTGGCCACCGTCGCCGGGCTGATCCAGCGGCAGCTGCCGGGGCAGCGCAAATCCGGGCGGCAGGCGACATTCTCGACCGACATTCTCTATGACACGCTCGCGCGGCACGACCCCGACCACCTCTTGCTGCGCGTCACCCGGGACGAGGCGATGCGCGGGCTGATCGATTTCGCGCGTCTGGACGAGATGGCCAGCCGCACCCAAGGCCGCATCGACCTGATCCGCCTTGACCAGCTGCCCCCCCTTTGCGCGCCGCTCCTGCTGGAGCAGGGCCGGGTGCCGGTGCAGGGCGCGGGGCGCGAACGGCTCTTGGCCGAAGAGGCCGCGCGTCTGCTGCGCCTGGCCGGATGGGAGGGGGCGGTATGACCCATCACGGCTTCCGCGCGGCGGGTATCGCGCTTGAGGCGCGGGCGAGCGGTGCGCTCTGGCTGCCCGAGGGGCGCATTCTCGTGGTTTCGGACCTGCATCTGGGCAAATCCGAACGCATTGCCCGGCGCGGCGGCACGCTGCTGCCGCCCTATGACACCACGGAAACCCTCACCCGGCTGGATGCAGAGATCAGCGCCACGGATCCGGCGCAGGTCATCTGCCTCGGGGATAGTTTCGATGACCCAGCGGCGGCGCAGCTGCCCGAAACGGCACAACTGTGGCTCACGCGCCTGATGGCGGGGCGTGACTGGGTGTGGATCGAGGGCAATCATGATCCCGGCCCCGTCGCGCTGGGGGGCAGTCATCGCGCGAGCCTGAGCATCGGCCCGCTGCTCCTGCGCCATATCGCCGAGGCGGCTCAGCCGCAGGGACAGCTGGAGATTTCCGGGCATTACCATCCCAAAGCGCGGCTGGCCGGACAGAGCCGCCCCTGTTTCCTGCGCGACGCGCGACGGGTGATCCTGCCCGCGTTCGGGGCCTATACCGGCGGGCTATCGGTGCGCGATCCGCTATTTTCCGCCCTGTTCGGCGCAGAGGCGCTGGCAGTGCTGACCGGACGGCGGGCCTTGGCGGTGCCGCTGTCGGCGGTGGGATAGCCCTGCTGCACCACCGCCTCCTGATAGGGGCGCGACACCGGCACCTCGCCGCCATCGGCAAGGATCAGAAACAACCGGCCCGACCGGCGCACAACACCCTGCACCGCCGCATGCGCCACCCAATGCGAGCGGTGCACCTGCATCCCCGCCTCCGGCTCCAGCAGGGCCAGCGCATCCGAGAATCGCAGCAAAAGACGGGTGTTGCCCGCTTCGGTGACCACGTCGATGTAATGGTCCCGCCCGCTGAACCGCAGCAGCGGGGCGCGGTCGGCGGGGTCCAGCCGCGCCAGCAGCGCCGCGCCCGGCAGGGCCGCCGCGCGGGCGGTCTCTTCCGCCGCCACCGGCTCTGGCAGGCTGCCCTCGACCGGGGGTGCGGCCGATGCGGGCGGCGCTGCGACAGGGGCGGCTGGCGCGATCACCTGCCGCAAGCTGCTTACCCAGAGCGATGCCACCCAGGTGTAGAGCCCGATGTGCCAGAGCGGCGGCAGCAACTCGGCAAAGAGCGGCGGCGCAAAGCTGCGCACCAGAAACCACAACAGCGGCGCAAACAGCACGCTGATCAGGCTGGCACAGGCAAAGGACAGCGCCCAATACGGCCAATGCCCGATCAGGACGATCAGCACCGCCCGCACCAAAGTGCCCAGAAACAGCCCAAGGCCGAGAATGGCCGGCCAGTACAGCAGACGCTGCTCAAAACTGAGGATATGGATGGTCTCGAACGGGCCGCTGCCAACTGCGAACAGCGAAAAAGCCAGCAGGGCGATCAAGACCGCCGGGGCCTGACCCGCGGCCCGCCACTGCGCCAAGACTTGCCTGAAAAACTGCACTCGCAGACCCGTTAATACTCTATCCTTTCACGCGATACCTGCGCAGACCTGTGCTTTCAATGGCCGGACCGTGATTTTGTTCATAAATTCGCCCCGCTTGGGCAACAGGGCCCCCGCTCGGCTGTACAGGCGCGGCATCCGGGGACATGCGATCTCTCACCGCCCGGGGGCACCAAAGGCATCCGGCACGATTCGCCGCGCCGCGCGCCGCCCCAGAGGGCGGAGGCACGACCGGCAGCCCTGAGATGCCAACGGCGCCCGCTCTGGCAGAGGGGCGCCGTCCTGTCGTGGGATATTCCGCGCCACGTCTGCGCGAAGGGCCGATCTGTCAGGCCGTCAGCCCTTCCGGCTCGGCCAGGCCCTGGCTGCGGCAGCAGGCGGTGACCGTGTTCGCCAGAAGGCAGGCGATGGTCATCGGCCCGACGCCGCCCGGCACCGGGGTGATCGCCCCCGCCACCGCAGCAGCCGAGGCGAAATCCACATCGCCCACCAGTTTGGTTTTGCCGTCGCGCTCAATGCGGTTGATGCCCACGTCGATCACCGTCGCGCCCGGCTTGACCCATTCCCCCGGGATCATTTCCGGGCGGCCCACAGCGGCCACCAGAATATCCGCGCCCCGGCAGACCGCCGCCAGATCCTTGGTGCGGCTGTGGGCGATGGTCACGGTGCAGCTCTCGTTCAGCAAGAGCTGCGCCATCGGCTTGCCCACGATGTTCGAGCGGCCCACCACCACCGCATTCAGCCCCGACAGGCTGCCGTGGTGATCGCGCAGCATCATCAGACAGCCGAGCGGGGTGCAGGGCACCATGCTCTTTTGCCCGGTGCCAAGGAGACCGACGTTGGAAATGTGGAACCCATCCACGTCCTTGGCCGGATCAATGGCGTTGATCACCTTGTCGGCGTTCATATGCCCCGGCAGCGGCAGCTGCACGAGGATGCCATGCACCGCCGGATCGGCGTTCAGCCGCGCGATCAGCGCCAGAAGGTCGGCTTCGGGCGTCTCGGCCACCAGCTTGTGCTCAAAGCTCGCCATGCCGCATTCCACGGTCTGCTTGCCCTTGTTGCGGACATAGACCTCAGAGGCCGGATCCTCGCCCACCAGCACCACGGCCAGACCGGGTGTCACGCCGTGATCCGCCTTCAGCCGGGCGACATGGACCGCCACCTTTTCCCGCACCGTTGCCGCAAAAGCCTTGCCGTCGATGATCGTCGCCGTCATGCATCTTCCCCTTTGCCCAAAATCCGTTCTTCGCGGTCGATCGACCAGTCGATCATCTGCCGCCACATCCCTTCGACGAGCGCCGGATCCACGCCCACCTGCGCGGCATGGGCCCGGACGCGCGCCACGACTTCTTCCACCCGCGCCTCGATGCGCGCGGGCATCCCTTCGGCGGGTTTCAGTTCGGCGGCGCGGTCAATATAGCCCACCCGCACGCGGATCAGATCCACCAGCTGCCGGTCGAGCGCATCAATCTCGGACCGCAATTCGGCCATGCTGGAGATGTCTTTGGCGGTTCTCATCAATGTCCTCGCGTCACAGATCAATCCATGGGGTAGCGCGGTTCTGCATGGTTTCCGCCAAAGGCTCAAGCCCCGCAGCCCACCGGTCAGAGCGGCGTTTTCGGCAAAATGATGAAATTCAGCATGGCGTTGTTTCTGATAGGCGCCCGTCCGCCCCCGCGCGGCGCGATCCGCCCGCGATACCGTCCCCGGTACCGTCACAGGCCCCGGTAGCGTTACAGGGCAGCGCGGGGGCCGAAGCGCGGCGCCGAGGCGGCGGCGGCGCTCCCTCATCTGATGCCGGGCGGACAGAGACGTCACAGAGCGTTCCTTTCATGCCGACACCCGCGTTCAGGGCCTGCGCTGAGGACTCTACCCAGCCCAAGCGCACAAGGCGCCGCAGAAGCGACCCTTCGCAAAAAAATTCCGCCAAAATACCACCAGCGCCCGCCCCCTGTGCCGCGCCAGTGCGGCGGCGCCGGAAAACGCCGGAGACATCGGGAACTTTTGCGCTTTTCCGGGCGTTGATATTCCGAACCGCGCGCGCAGGCGCACCGACACAGAAAAGGAGACTGCCATGTCCACCGTCACCGTCGTCGTCAACCTTGGATTCGCTTTGGGCCTGGCAACCGCTTCGGCGGTGCTGCTGCTGATCTGATCAGCCCGGCTGCCACATACGCTGGTCGGGAACATGCAGACGCATGACCTCCCCCAGCGACAGATTGCCCTCACGCTCGACCCATGCCGTCACGCCCCGCAACCCCACCGCCGCCGGTTTGAACCGCGCGCCGAAACCCGGCCGCGCCTCCTCGATCACCCGCGCGGGCAAGGTGCAGGGACGGTTCTGCATGTCGATCACCACCGTGGCCCCCGCCGCGCCCTGCAGCCGCGACGAAGGTGGCAGGTGGCTGAGATCCGGAATGCCTTCCAGCACCAGTGTGGCGCCCAGCCAGGCGGGGTCGAGCGCATCGAGCCCCATCGTCGCCGCGATTTGCGCCAGTTCTTCGGCCGAAACGATGGTCAATTGCCGGACGTTGCGGATCTCGGTCCCGCGCGGGTACTGATCCAGCACCCGCGAGCACGAGGGGCGGGTCAACCCGCCGTGATCCTCACCCTCGGGTCCGGCGAAGCTGAGCGTCAGCGTCTCGCGCGGGATGGCGGCGAGCCCGGCCGCGCGATCGGGCACCAGCCCCAGCCAGGTGACCTTGCCGGTGATTTCGGTCGGTTTAAGCGCGGCCATCTGCAACCTTTACAGTCATGAAAACACGGCGGAACGGGAAAAGCACCGATCCGTCCGCTTCTGCCGGATAGGCTGCGGCCAGTGCAGTGTCATAGCGGGCGATGAAAGTCGCGGTTTCTGCGGCCGTCAGTTTGCTGGTGATGCGCCGCATCGCGGTGGATTCGGTGAAGGCGCGCACCGGGTGGCGCGCCGCATCCGGTTCCAGCCGTTGGATATAGTCGCTCTCCCAAACGTTCGCCTGCCCCAGCGGCGACAGCAGCCGCATATACTCGACCGGTGGGGCGACGGGCGCTTCCCATCCGGTGAAATCAAAGCGGTCGGGGAACATTTCCTGCGCAAAATCCCGTAAGAAACGGTGGCTTGGCGCGCCGGTCTGCCGGGGCATCTGCACCGCCAGCGTCCCGCCTGGCAGCAGACAGCCGGCAAGACGCGGCAAAAGCCTGGCGTGATCGCCCAGCCATTGCAGCACCGCATTGGAAAAGATCAGGGCCACCGGCTTGGCAGGCTCCCATTCGGCGATGTCGGCGGCCAGACAGCGCTTGTAGGCGCCGGTTGCCGCCGCCTCAGCCAACATCGCGGGGGAGTTGTCGACGCCGGTCAGTCGCCGGTCGGGCCAGCGGGCGGCCAAAGCCGGGCCCACAGCCCCGTTGCCACAGCCAAGGTCGACAATGTCGCCCTCAGGCAGCGCCGTCACCTGCGCCAGAAGATCCAGCGCGGGACGCAAACGAAGGCCC
Organism: Phaeovulum sp. W22_SRMD_FR3; assembly: GCF_052113705.1. NCBI lineage: Bacteria > Pseudomonadati > Pseudomonadota > Alphaproteobacteria > Rhodobacterales > Paracoccaceae > Phaeovulum > Phaeovulum sp. W22_SRMD_FR3. Next base: position 21,461 of record NZ_JBGQOG010000009.1, read on the forward strand.
CGAAACCGGGAATAGGTTTCGGGGCTCCAGTCGGCCATGATCAGGCCGAAGGTTCGGTCGCCGGAGCATCCCCGGAGGGGGCCACGGGCTTGGTCTTCGGGATCGAGGTCACCGAGGGGATGCTGCCCGAATGGGAATTGTCATCCTCGCCGCCCAGCGACTCGCCGCGCACCACGCGTTTGATTTCTTCGCCGGTCAGGGTCTCATATTCCAGCAAACCCTTGGCCAGACGCTCAAAATCTTCCGACTGTTCAGTCAGCACGCGGTAGGCGACACGGTAGCCCTCATCGATCAGCTCTTTCACTTCCTGTTCGATCAGTTCCTTGGTCGAGGCCGAGACCGAGAAGCCGCCGGTCGAGCCGTTATAGCCCTCATGCGCCTCGGCATAATCCACCGCGCCGACCTTGTCCGACATGCCCCAGCGCATCACCATCGCGCGCGCCAGCGAGCTGGCCTGCTGAATGTCGCCCGCCGGACCGTTCGAGACGCCTTCTTCACCGTATTTGATGATTTCGGCGGCCTTCCCGGCCATGGTCATCGCGATCTTCTGCTTGGCCTCATCCTTGTGGAAGTTCAGACGGTCCATCTCGGGCAGGGACACCACCATCCCCAGGGCACCGCCGCGCGGGATGATCGTGGCTTTGTAGACCGGATCGCATTTCGGCATCGCCATGCCGACGATGGCGTGGCCCGCTTCGTGATAGGCGGTCTTTTCCTTTTGCTCCGGCGTCAGCACCATCGAGCGGCGTTCGACCCCGAGCATGACCTTATCCTTGGCATGCTCAAAATCTTCCATCGTCACGAAACGGCGGCCGACGCGGGCGGCGGTCAGTGCCGCCTCGTTCACCAAGTTCATCAGATCGGCCCCCGAAAAGCCCGGCGTGCCGCGCGCGATCAGACGCAGGTCGACATCCGGTCCCTGCGGCACTTTGCGCGCATGGACGGTCAGGATCTTCTCGCGGCCCTTGATGTCGGGGTTCGGCACATGGATCTGACGGTCAAAGCGGCCGGGGCGCAGCAGCGCCGGGTCCAGCACGTCTTTGCGGTTGGTCGCGGCGATGATGATGATGCCTTCATTGGCCTCAAAACCATCCATCTCGACCAGAAGCTGGTTCAGCGTCTGCTCGCGCTCGTCATTGCCACCGCCGATGCCCACGCCGCGCGACCGGCCCACCGCATCGATCTCGTCGATGAAGAGGATACAGGGGGCGTTTTTCTTGGCCTGCTCGAACATGTCGCGCACACGGGATGCGCCAACGCCCACGAACATTTCCACGAAATCCGAGCCGGAGATGGTGAAGAAGGGCACGCCCGCCTCGCCCGCGATCGCGCGGGCCAGAAGGGTTTTACCGGTCCCCGGAGGGCCGACAAGCAATGCCCCTTTCGGGATCTTGCCGCCCAGACGGCTGAATTTCTGCGGGTTGCGCAGGAATTCCACGATCTCTTCCAGCTCTTCCTTTGCCTCGTCGATGCCTGCGACATCGTCAAAGGTCACCCGGCCATGCTTTTCGGTCAGCAATTTGGCGCGCGATTTGCCAAAGCCCATCGCGCCGCCTTTGCCGCCGCCCTGCATGCGGTTCATGAAGAAGATCCAGATGCCGATGAGGACCAGGAAGGGCAGCCAGACGCCCAGAAGCGACATGAAGCCGCTTTCTTCCTGACGTTTCACGGTCACTTCCACACCCTGCGCGATCAGCTTGTCGGCGATTTCATCCGACATCGGCTTGATCGTCGAAAACTGCGTGCCGTCCTTGCTGCGGGCCGAAACCTGTTCGCCATCCAGCATAACAGTGGCCACTTCCCCCTTATCCACACGCGTCATGAATTCGGAATAGCTCACCGAATGCGCATTGATCGCACTTTGTCCGCCGCTGAACATCTGAAACAGCGCCAGGATAAGAAGGAACAGCACGACCCAGAAGGCGATGTTGCGCGCGTTACCCAAGGAATATCCTCCAATTCTCAGGGGCGCCGCCCAGAGGGGCGGCGCCGTTGAGTCGAAAATAGGCATTCGGCGGCGAGGTTCAATGCGATAAAAGCGCCTGAGGGAAATCCTGTGCCTCAGAAACCAGCTCAAGCCGCCATTTCGCGCCAAATCCCGCCGTCGGCGCCGCCAAAAGATCATCTCCGGCCCACAGCGCCGGGTCGGCAAGCAGAGCTGCGCGGGGTCTGCCCAGTCTACGCCAGTCTGGCAATTGCGCCAGCCCTTCCGCACCCAGCGCCCCGATCTCGGCCCCCGGCACGAGCGGCCCGGCAATCTGCCAGCGCCGGTCCCAGGTCTGCCCCTGCGGCAGGCGGCCCGGCATCTTTCCCGCCTCGCGGCACAGGCGCAGCCCGCCCTTGGCGTTCACAAGGCGGCAGCCATGCAGTGTTGCGGCTTCTCCGGCCATGAGCGCCGCGATGAACCCCGCCAGCGCGGGCGCGCGCGGGCCGTAATCGGCGCGGGTGATCCAGCGCAGGCAGGCCTCCACCAGCCGCCGCCGGATTTCCGCCGGTGCCGCCGCGAGCGGTTCTGGGTCAATCAGCAGATCGCCATGGTCGCGCCGCACCGCCCGCTCGGCCAGCGCCAGCATCTGCACATCCAGCGCCGCCCGCGCCGATTGCAACTGCGCCGCCACCGCCGCCAGCCCCTCTGCCGTCAGGCCAAGCCGCGCCAGATCCGCGAGGGCGCGACGAAAGCGCACACGGGTGTAGCGGGCGTCCTGATTGCTCGGATCCTCTGCCCAAACCACGCCGCGCGCCTGCAAATCGGCGCGCAGGGCGGCGCGGGTCAGCCCCAGCATCGGCCGCAGCCAGAGCATGCCGCCCGAGACGCGCTCGGGCGCCATCGCCGAGAGGCCATCAATCCCCGCCCCGCGCGCGAGGCGCATCAGCAGGGTTTCCGCCTGATCATCCGCCGTATGCCCGAGCGCCACCGCCTGCAGGCCCGCATTCCGCGCCCAATCTGCCATCAGCCCATAACGGGCACGGCGGGCCGCGTCAGAGAGGTTGCCCTGCCCGTCCCAGCCCGGCCCCTCTGCCCCCTGCCAGCGCAGGGTCGCATGCGGCAGGCCGAGTGCCGCCGCGGCCTCTGCCACCACCCTGGCCTCTCCTGCCGCCTCGGGGCGCAAACCGTGATCGACGGTCACCACCTGCAACGCCTCGGCCCCCGGCCCCTCAGGCGCACGCCGCGCCTCGGCCAAAAGATGCAAAAGGGCCATCGAATCGCTGCCCCCGGAAACCGCAACGCCCAGCCGGGGGAACCGGCCGGGCGTGAAAGCGGCCCGGAACCGGGCACGAAGATCTGTCTCGGGCGGGATCAGTGGCACTGAAATCCCTGCATCACCTGCCCTGCCTTGGCCACCACCGGCGAGGAGGGGAAGCGAAAGCCCACCTCGGCCAGCGTCGCGCAGGCTTCCTGCATCTGGCCCAGCTCGCCCAAAGACTGGCCGAGCATCAGCAGGCTGTCGGGCGCGCGCGGCCCCTCGGGATAGCTCGAGAAGGCCTCGAGCCAGGCGCGGGCGGCACCGGGCAGATCGCCCGCACCTTTCAGCGCCTCGCCGCGCAGATACATCGCCTCTCCGGTCAGCGGACCACCCGTGTAGGTTTGGGCAAAGGTCGCAAGCTGGTCAGCGGCGCCGCGAAAGTCACCCTGATCGAGCACCGCCTTGGCCCGATCAAAATCACTTTGTTCATTCATCGCCAGCGAGCTGGAGGGTGCCGTTGCCGGAGCCGAAGCCCCGCTGGAGCCGCCGCCGCTCGGGGCCGGGGCGGGGGTTGAGGCCCCGGCACCGCCCAGCATCGGCGTGGCCCCGATGGCGCCCACGTCGCAGCCCGTCTCGATCTCACAGAGGCGGAATTCGAGGTCGCCCAGCCGGTTGGTGCCATCGGCCACCACCCGGTTGATGCGGTTCTCAAGCGCCTCTGACCGCGCGGTCAGCTGCGACAGCGCCGCTTCCATCGTGTTCATCCGGTCCAGGGCCGAAGCCCCGCCCGCCGCCTGAATCCCCGACGCGCCCGAGGCGACCAGTTCGGAGCGCAGCCCCTGCAGATCGCCCGCCAGCCGGTCGAGTTCGGCGCGAATATCGGCCAGAGTCTGACCGTTATCCTGCGCGAAAGCCGGTGCCGACAGCACCAGCCCCGCCACGAGTATCACGCCGGAAAGCCGCAACCCCCGAAACATCATGCCTACCTCACGAACCCGCGCCGAGCGAGATAACGGTCACCGCACGGCGGTTCTTGGCATAGCAGGCCTCGGTCGAGCAGGCCTCGAGCGGACGCTCTTTGCCGTAGGAGACGGTGCGCAGACGGCTGCCCGCCACGCCTTGCGAGATCAGATATTCCTGCGCAGCATTGGCCCGGCGGGCGCCCAGCGCAAGGTTGTACTCACGGGTGCCCTGCTCGTCGGCATGGCCTTCGACAATGGCGGAATATTGGGTGTTGGTGTTCAGCCATTGCGCCTGCGCCGAGAGGATCTGCGCGGCTTCGGTCGAGATGGTCGAGGTGTCGACCGCGAACAGGATCTTGTCGCCGATCGCCTGGTTGAAATAGGCGGGCGAGCGCGGGTCATTGGCGCCGCCGAGGCTGGACTGGTCAATGCCGCCCATGCCGTTGGCACCCCCATTGGCGCCACCATTGGCACCATAGCGGTCCGGGTTGTTACAGGCTGCCAGTGCAAGCGCGCTGACGATCAGAAGGGCTTTGGGGAGAAGTGTCATTCGGGGTCCGCCTTTGGTTTTGGCTATCATCTCACCCCGGGGTTTTTTCCCGGGGCATCTGGCCGTCAGGGCCTATTCGCTGGCCTTTGGCCTGTTCTAACAGGTTGCCGGACGTCTGTGAATCCGTCTCGGCCAATCTTGCTGCCCGCTCAGGGCAAAAGCGGTGACCAGGCCGGGTCCGACGCCGCACCCGCCGTGGGCACCTGTTTCAGGTTCCGCCCCGAGATATCGACCGAATAGAGCCCCGGCGCGCCGCCTGCCCCCGCGCTTTCACGGGTGAACATGATGACGCGGCCATTGGGCGCCCAGGTCGGGCCCTCGTCAAGGAACGAGGCCGTGAGCAGCCGCTCTTCCGAGCCATCGGTGCGCATGACGCCGATGTGGAAGCGCCCGGCATGTTGCTTGGTAAAGGCGATCATGTCGCCGCGCGGCGACCAGACGGGCGTGTCATAGCGCCCTTCGCCGAAGGAGATCCGCACCGGCTCGCCGCCATTGACGCCCATCACATAGAGCTGCGGGCCGCCCGAGCGGTCGCTCTCGAACACGATCTTGCTGCCATCGGGCGAGAAAGAGGGCGCGGTTTCGATGGCGGGGGTATTGGTCAGACGCTGCGCCTGGCCCGAGGCGATGTCCATGATCCAGATGTCGGTATTGCCGCCCTGTTCCAGCGAATAGACCACGCGGCTGCCATCGGGCGAGAAACGCGGCGCAAAGGTCATCGTGCCCGGCTGATCGGCGAGGAAACGCCCTGTGACCGAGGCCACATCGATCATCTTGATGCGCGGGAAGCCGGTCTCAAACGTGGTGTAGAGCACGCGGTCGCCCGAGGGCGAGAAACGCGGGGCCAGCACGATGGTCGAGCTGTCGGTCAGATACTGCACATTGGCGCCATCGTAATCCATGATGCCCAGCCGCTTTTGCCGGGCATTCTTGGCGCCCGCTTCGGCGACAAACACCACGCGGCTGTCGAAATAGCCGCCCTCGCCGGTGATCCGGCTGTAGGCAGCATCGGCCACCTTATGCGCCATGCGGCGCCAGCTGCCGGTCGAGGCGGCAAACTGCAGCCCGTCGCCCAGTTGCTGGCCGGAGAACACGTCATAGAGGCGGAATTTCACCGAAATCTTGCCGCCCGAAACCTGCACAGCCCCGGTGATCAGCGCCTGGGCGTTGATCGCTTTCCAGTCGGCATAGGCGACGGGCGCGTCAAAGCTCGACACGCCGCTGATATAGGCGCTGGAGGGGATTTCACGGAAAAGGCCGGTGCCCGAAAGGTCATCGGCGATGACGCGGGTGATGTCGGCGGCATATTGCGCCGCCTCGGCGTTCTCGGCGATGAACCCCGGCACCGCATAGGGCAAGGGTTCGATCACCCCTTCGGTGATTTCCAGCCGCAGCGGCGCGTTTTGCGCCAGCACGGCCCCGGCGGGGATCAGCGAGACAAGAGCCAGCACGGCGGCCGGCAGAATGGTACGAAACATGCAAAACGTCCCTTTGATGGGGTCAGATCTTTTGTAGCGGATCAAATCGCGGGCAGTCATCACTTCATCCTCATTTTATTGGGATCGAAGACGATTTCCACCTTGGACCAGTAATCATATTTCTCGGCGGGCAGCGGGAAACCGCTGGCGCCACAGCGGATAATCGCCCGGCGGCCCGCCTCATAGGCCTGTTTGGCCGCGGTTTCCGAGCCGCCCGAGAATTCGATCATCTTCATGCTGCCGGTGTTCGGCTTGCCGTCCGGGTTCATGTCAAAGCCGACGGTCACCGTGGTGCGCAGGGCCTCGGAGGAGAGCGACCCGACGTTCCAGCAGGCTTTCACCGCGATCATGAAGGCGTCTTTCTCGCCCGAGGTCATCGGCGGGCCGGAAGCGGCCAGCCCCCTGCCGCCGGTGCCGGTGCCGCCCATCGCTTCGGCCAGCGCATCATTCACCGAATCGGTTTGTGGCTTGGCGGGCGTGGCCGGTTTCGCGGGCGCAGGCTTTTCCGTCGCCGGTTTGTCGGCGGCGGGTTTCTCTGCAGCGGGCTTGTCGGCGGCGGGCTTGTCGGTCGCAGGCTTGGCCTCCGCCACCTTCTCGGGCGCGGGTCGTGCGGGCCGGGTCTTGGGACGGTCAGAGCTGCTCGGCGCCGAATTTTGCTGTTCCTGATCCTTGTTTGTCTCGGTCAGCAATTCGGTCGAGGCTTCCGGCGGCGCGGCGGCCTCCTTCGGCGGCTCCACCACCGGGGCGGGCTCGGGGGTTTCTTCGGGCTTGGTCTCGGCCACGGCGGTTTCCGACACTTTCGCATCCGGTGCCGGGGCTTCGGTGGGCGTCGGCGCCACACGGGTCGCGGGTTTGGCCAGCGGACGCGGGCTGACATCGGGCGTCAGCTGCTCGGAGGGCACTTCCACGGGCGGGCTCGGCAGGGTCGGTGCGCTGTCCTGCACCTCGGCCACGGGCGGGGAAACCTCGCTCAGATCGGGCTTTGCCTCCGGGGTGGGCGTCGGCTCCGCCGGGCTTTCGGCGGGCGGCGTCACCTCGACCGGGGTTTCTTCGGCGGGCGTTGCCGGACTTTCAACCGAAGCCTCTGCCGGGGCCTCGGGCGTCACCGGATTGTCGGAAGCCTTCGGCGCTGACGCCATCATCGCCTGAAAATCGGATTCCGACATCACCGCCACTTCGGTCATCTGCACCGGTTCGGAGGGATCATTGCGAAACAGCGCACCCGACAGCGCGATCCAGGCGATCAACCCCAGATGGAGCGCCGCCGAGATCCCGGTTCCGATCTTGTCCGCTCTGTCGATAGACATCGGCTCAGCCTCAATTCCCAGGCGCTGCCGGTGCCGCGGCACCGGTCATTTGCGGGCCACCGGTATCGGTCACCAGCACAATATTCGAGAAGCCGCCCGCGTTCAGCGCCCCCATCACCTGCACCACCTGGGAATAGGGAATGGAGCCGTCGGCCCGCAAAAAGAGCTTGTCGCTCTCGCGCTCGGCGGCAATCGCCTGCAGGCGGCTGACCAGCTCTTCGGATGCCACTTCGGTGTTCATCACGCTGATCAGCCCATCGGCGGTCAGCGAAATCGTCAGCGGCTCTTCTTGCTCGGTCGGCACCGATTTGGCGGCGGTCTTCGGCAGCTCGAGCGGAACGCCCACGGTCATCAGCGGCGCGGCCACCATGAACACGATCAAAAGCACCAGCATCACGTCCACGAAGGGCGTGATGTTGATCTCGGCCATCATATGCGACTTGCCGCGACCCCCGCGGCGGCGGCGTCCACTGCCCCCGCCCTTTTTCACAACCCCCGCACCCATGGCTTACTCCGTGTCCAGCTGACGCGAGAGAATGGTCGCGAATTCATCCGCAAAGGCCTCGTAGCCCGAGATGATCCGGTCGCCATCGGTCGAAAGCTTGTTGTAGAAGATAACCGCCGGGATCGCGGCCAGAAGGCCGAGGCCCGTGGCCATCAGCGCCTCAGAAATCCCCGGTGCCACGACGGCAAGGCTGGTGTTTTGCGAAATGGCGATTTCCTCAAAGGCCACCTTGATCCCCCAGACGGTCCCGAAGAGACCGATGAAGGGCGCGGTGGACCCGACGGTCGCCACGAAGGGCAGGCCCGAGGTCAGATGTTCGCTTTCCTTGGCAATCGCCACATCCATCGAGCGGTCGATCCGCGCCTGCGCCCCGGCGATCAACTCGCCGTCCTGCCGGTGGCTGCGCCGCCATTCCAGCATGCCCGCCGCAAAGATCTTTTCCGAGGCCCCCTCCGGGGCCGGGCCGATGGCGTCGAACAACTCATCCAGCGGCTCGCCCGACCAGAAGGCACGGTCAAAAGTGGCCGCCTCGCGCCGCGCTGCCCGGAAGGTGATGAATTTGCGGATGATGATCGACCAGGACCAGAAGCTGGCCACGGCCAGCATCAGCATCACGATCTTAACGGTAAGGGAGGCACGCGCGAAAAGCGCAAGCAAGGAGAAATCAATCTCCTGCGCTGCCGCAAGGGTATGGGTATCCATCTGTCACTGCTCGCCGGTTGGGCCACGTTTGCATGGCTCTGTTAGCAGTGATTCTACACTTGTTTCAGGGGGAAGGCCAACACATCTGCGTCATCATTATTTCAAGGGCGCCGCACTGCGGCAAAAGCCGCATTGTCGGCGGTTCAATGCACCGGCGGCGCCAGTTTCCGGCGAATTTCCGCCGGGATCCGCGCCGCCGTTCCGCCCTCGGACAGGCAGACCAGCGTCACCTGTGCCGCAAAGAGCCGCTCGGCCCCGCGCAGCACCTCCTGCTCCAGCACGATCCGCGCGCCGGTTTCGGCCTTCAGCCGGGTCTCCACCACCAGTTCGTCATCGAAATGCGCGGGCTTGAGGTAATCCGCCTCCAGCCGCCGCACGGCAAAGACAAGGCCCTGCGCGGTCTTCAGTGCGCCCTGATCCACGCCCAAACTGCGGATCCATTCACTGCGGCCGCGCTCGATGAACTTGAGGTAATTGGCGTAATAGACGATGCCCGCCAGATCGGTGTCCTCGTAATAGACCCGCAGCGCAAATTGGTGGGTCATGCCCGGCCCTCGCCGGCATCGGGCAGCGCGCCCAGCGCCGTCACCCGCGCCATCAGCCGCATCGCATGCACCGCCTCGGTGCTGGCGGCAGGCAGCACGGGATCATAGGCCACCTCGATCACCGCCGCGATCTCGGGGCGCACCACCGCCACGCCGCGCGCCATCGCCAGGGGCGCGATGGTCGTGAAGGCGCCGGGCGACCAGCGCAGGATCATCTGCACCGCCTGATTGAGGGCGATGGTCTCGGCGGGCACCTCATCCAGCGCCGCATCCATCCGCACGAAGGCGAAACAACTGCGGATCGCCCCTTCGGCGTCAAAGCGGAAGGTGCGGTATTGATTGGCCCCGGCATCATCCAGCCGCGCGACAATATCGGCCAGCCCGTCGATCAGCTGGTCGAGATTGGGCACCTCCAGCAGTTCCTGCCAGTCACGGAAGAAAAAGATCATCAGATTGGCGCCCAGCTCGGCGTCATGATCGGCGATCTTATGGCCCGCCAGCGCCACGATGGCCTCCACCGCGCCCTTGACCACGCTGAGCGTGGCGGCCTCGACGCCAAACACCACCGGCACGATGGGCCGGCCCCACCGGGCAAAGGCATAGCCGCCCTCGGGCGTGCTGAAGAGGGCTTCGATGTCGTGCGCCTGCATGGCAGATCTCCCGGATGTCCACAGAGTTTGCCCCGTGGTTTTAACCTCAGGCGTCCGGCGCGAACAGGTCAATCTGACCGGCGGGCTTTGGCATCGGCAATCCCAGATGCGCCCAGGCCTTTTGCGCCAGCATCCGGCCGCGCGGCGTGCGCTGGATCAGGCCTTGCTGCAAAAGATAGGGCTCGATCACTTCCTCGATCGCGTCGCGGCTCTCCGACAGCGCCGCCGAGAGGGTTTCCGCCCCCACCGGCCCGCCCGCGTAATTCTCGGCGATCAGCGTCAGATAGCGGCGGTCTGCCCCATCCAGCCCCAGATGATCGACGCCAAGCCGGTTCAGCGCGCCATCGGCCACCGCGCGGGTCAGCTGGCCGTCATTCTCGACCAGCGCGAAATCCACCACCCGGCGCAACAGCCGCCCGGCAATCCGCGGCGTACCGCGCGCGCGGCGGGCGATTTCGCGCGTGCCGCCCGGCTCGGCGGGAATACCAAGGAGGCGCGCACCGCGGGTAACAATCAGATCCAGCTCATCTTCGGTGTAAAACTGCAGACGGGTGGGAATGCCGAAACGGTCGCGCAAGGGTGTGGTCAGCAGGCCGAGACGGGTGGTGGCGCCGACGAGGGTGAAGGGCTGCAGCTCAATCCGCACGGTGCGGGCGGCGGGCCCCTCGCCGATCACCAGATCCAGCTCGAAATCCTCCATCGCCGGATAGAGCACCTCTTCCACCGCCGGGTTCAGCCGGTGGATCTCGTCGATGAACAAGACATCGCGCGCCTCAAGGTTGGTGAGGATCGCGGCCAGATCGCCCGCCTTGGCCAGCACCGGCCCCGAGGTCATCCGGAAATTGACGCCAAGCTCGCGCGCCATGATCTGGGCGAGCGTGGTCTTGCCGAGGCCGGGGGGGCCGTGGAACAGCGTGTGGTCCATCGCCTGACCGCGCATCTTGGCGCTTTCGATAAACACCCGCAGATTGGCGCGGGCCTCGGCCTGACCGACGAATTCCTCAAGCGCCTGCGGGCGCAGGGCGCGGTCCGCGTCCTCGACCATGGGGGCGGCGCGCAGGGTGGGGTCAGGGCTGGTCATGCGGGACGGGTCATTTCAGGGCTCCTACCCGGGGCAGTGTCGGGCGATTTCCGGGGGGTTGCAAGGGTGGACAAGGGGCCGGGGGGCGCTGTCCCCCAGCCTTTTCGCCCCCTCGACGGGGGCAAAAAGGCTTCCCCCCGGGATATTTTCAACGAAGCAAGTCCTCAGGATTTCGGCGCCAGCAGGCGCAGCGCGGCGCGGATCAGTTTGGCGGTGTCGACAGAGGCCGGATCGTCCGCCGCACGGGTCACCGCGCTGGCGGCATCCGAGGGGCTGTAGCCCAGATTGGTCAGTGCCGAGAGCGCCTCGGCCTGAAAGTTCACCTGCGGCGCGGGTGCCGGAGCCGCAGCGGCGGCGGGGCGGCGGGGTTTGGGTGCGGCCTCGATCACCTCATCGCCCGGCGTCAGATCCACCGTCAGCCCGGCGCCCATCGCCATGACAGAGGGGGCCTTTTCCTTCAGCTCCAGCACCACACGTTGTGCCAGCTTCGGGCCAACACCGGGCGCGGCCTTCACCGCCGCCCAATCGCCCAAAGTGATCGCCCGGCTGACCCCCTCCGCCCCCAAAGTGCCCAGAATGGCCAGCGAGGCCTTGGCGCCGATGCCCTGCACCGAGGTGAGGAGCCGGTGCCATTCCTTTTCCACCAGCGTCGAAAAACCAAAGAGTTGCAGCAGATCCTCACGCACCAGAAGATCGGTATAAAGCGCGCAGGCCTCGCCCACCGGCGGCAGGCTTGCAGCCGTGCGGCTTGAGACATGCACGATATAGCCGACGCCACGCACATCAAGCAGCACCTGGTCCATGCCCCGGTGCAGGATGATCCCCGCGAGACGCCCGATCATGCCAGCCCCCGTGCGCCGGTGACGCGGCGCGCATCCGCGCCCTTGATCGCGATGCCAAGGCGGCCCGCGCTTTGCAGATGATGCGCATGGCAAATGGCAATCGCCAGCGCATCCGCCGCATCCGCCCCCGCCAAGACCACGCCGGGCAGTTGCACCTTGACCATATGCGCCACCTGCTCCTTGGCCGCATGGCCGACACCGACCACCGCCTTCTTCACCGCATTCGGGGCATATTCGCCCACATCCAGCCCCGCCTGCGCCGGCACCAGCAGCGCAATGCCGCGCGCCTGCCCCAGTTTCAGCGTGGCCACCGCGTCCTTGTTCACAAAGGTCTGCTCCACCGCCGCCGCATCCGGGGCGTATTTCTCGACCACCCGCGTCAGCTCGCTGTGCAGCTGCAACAGCCGCAGCGACAGATCCGTGCCCTCCGAATGGATGATGCCATTGGCGACATGCGTCAGCCGCGAGCCCTGCATGTCGATCAAGCCCCAACCGAGGTTTCGCAACCCCGGATCGATTCCCAGAACGCGCATCTGCCGTTCCCTCCTGCCTTGCCTGCCATCAGATGACCCCACTTCCGGGGGTTTGTTGCTGAATTCACGCACTAGCACGAAAAGAGAACATCGCAAAGCGGTAACCGTCCGGGCCAGATTGCCGCAGGATTGTAACAAGCCGCGACCCGCCGTCTTGCTGCAAAGCAGCAAAAACCGACCCTTTTGCCCCCGCTTCCGACCGAAAACGCCCTGTTTTGCAAGGGTCCGATGACGGATTAAGACATTGGTGACGAGCCATGCTGCGACTGCATATCAGACCTGCTGGACCAGTGCTTGTTTTCACATACTGCCCCGACTAAATGCAGCTCACGAAGCGAGATGCTTCAATAATGTGCAGTTTAAAAAGGAACTCGACATGTCTGCCTTTGATACGAACCGCGTGATGGCCCTGGGCGGTTTTGCCGGGCTGATCTCGAAAACCGTTTCCGCTCTGCGCGACTGGAACGATGCACGCGTGACCCGCAATCTGCTGGCCCGCCTGAGCGACCGCGAGCTGGACGATATCGGCCTGTGCCGCGCTGACATCAACTGGGTGGCACAACGCGGCTGATCCGCACCTGCCCTCCCTCTGCGTCACTGACGCCAAAGGCCGTGCCGGGCATCCCCGGCGCGGCCTTTCTGCTTTCGGGGCGCCGATCCGGGCCGACTGCATTTGTTCAGGCCACCAACCCGGACCCCGGGCGGGCATCGGATCAGGGTTGACGCAGCGGCCGCAAAATCTCGGCACCATAGGAAGCCAGCCGCACCGTCACCGGATCGGCCACCAAAACCCAGGCCCCCAGCTGATCGACCGGGCCGCCGCGCTGCAATTGTGCAACGCGCTCGCCGTAGACCCCGGCGCCCAGATAGGCGAGCAGACCGCTTTTGAAGACCAGCACCGCCGCCAGAACCAAACCCGCAGCCCGCAGCCAGCCGCCCCGCCCCCGCCGCACGGGCGCCGTTGCGAAATACCGCCGCCCGAGCATCCCTGTCGCCTCAAAGGCGCCGCCTTCGGCGTGAATGCCATCAATCCGCGACAACCGCTGTTGAAAGCTGTTCAGATTCTCGTCGGCCATGGCACAAACTCCCCAAAGACGCATACGCGGCACAGCGGATATTATGCCACAAAATCAGCGCTTTCGTATAGGTTTCGCGCGAATTCCCCGGTCATTGACCGCGGGTGAGCACCAATGTCGTCCATTCGGCATGTTCGTCGCGCGTCTCGCGACAAAAGCCCTGCGCCTCATAGGCGGCGATCACATCATCGGCCTGTTCATGCAGGATACCGGAGAGAATCACCTTGCCCGCGGGCGCAACATGGCGTGCCATCGCCGGGGCCAGATCAATCAGCGGACCCTTGAGGATATTGGCGAACACGAGATCATAGGGAGCGCCCGCGATCAGATCGTCATGCTCGAACCCCGGCGCCTCGATGCAGACAACCCGGCCCGCCAGACCATTCGCCTCAACATTCGCCGCCGCCGTCGCCACCGCCACAGGATCAATGTCCGAGGCCAGCACCACCTCGGGCCAGACCGTCGCGGCCGCCATCGCCAGAACGGCGGTGCCGCAGCCGATATCCGCCACTTTATGGGCGCGGAAACCGGCCTTTTCCAGCCGGTCAAAGGCGGTCAGACAGCCGAGCGTCGTGCCGTGATGGCCGGTGCCAAAGGCCATCGCCGCCTCGATCAGAAGCGGCGTCGCATCGGCGGGCACCTTGTCCGCATCATGGCTGCCGTGCACGAAAAAGCGGCCCGCCACCACGGGGGAGAGCTCGCGTTTCACATGCGCCACCCAGTCGACATCGGGCAGTTCCGAGATCACGAAGGGCGCCGCGCCATGTGCCATCGCCAGAAGCGCCAGTGCGGTTTCATCCGGCGCCTCGTTGAAATAGCTGCCGACCTCCCAGCGCTCCGAGCCATCCTCAATCTCAAAGACACCGACGCCATAGGGCTCGGGCTCCAGCTCCTCGACGAGTTCGGCCAGAAGTTCGGCCTGGTCGCGGTCGGAAAGGGTGGTGAAGGCGGTATAGGTGGGCATGATCGGCTCCGGCAGGTTTCGGGGCAGCTAGGCGGTTTGGCCCCTTGCCGTCAAGTCGTGCGGGGGAAAAGGCCGCGGAAAGGGGGGCTGTCTGCCCCCCACGGCCTTGCGGCCTCCCCCCAGAGGATATTTCCGACGAAGCAAAGGCCAGAGAAAGAGCCTTATGCGGGCAGGCCGATCGGGCAGGTGACGCCGGTGCCGCCGATGCCGCAATAGCCTTCAGGGTTCTTGGCGAGGTATTGCTGGTGATACTCCTCGGCCACATAGAAGGTCGGGGCGGGCAGGATCTCGGTGGTGATCGTCCCGTAACCCGCGGCCTGCAATTTGGCTTCATACACGGCGCGGCTGGCCTCTGCCGCTGCCTGCTGGGCGTCACTGAAAGTGTAGATGCCCGAGCGGTATTGCGTGCCACGGTCATTGCCCTGCCGCATGCCCTGCGTCGGATCGTGGTTTTCCCAGAAGACCTTCAGCAGCGCCTCATAGCTGATGACCGCCGGGTCATAGACCACGCGGACCACTTCATTATGGCCGGTCATGCCGGTGCAAACCTCTTTATAGGTCGCATTCGGGGTCACGCCGCCCGCATAGCCGACCATCGTGTTCCAGACACCGTCCAGCGCCCAGAATTTGCGCTCCACGCCCCAGAAACAGCCCATGCCGAACACAGCCTCCTGCATGCCCTCCGGCACCGGCGCCAAGAGCGGACGGTGATAGATGAAATGCGTCTCGGCGGTCGGAATCGGCTCCGGGCGCCCCGGGAGGGCCTCGGCGAGGGTGGGAAGGGTGGCTTTTTTGCCCATCAAAGAAAACATCATGCGCCTCCTGTGCTGAGCCCATAGATAGGCGCGCGGCGCGGCATTTCCAATCACCCTGCATCTTTGCCTGATCTGAAATATCCTCGGGGGAGGCCGCAGGCCGTGGGGGCAGACAGCCCCCCGCGCCACGCTCAGAGGAAAGACTGCGGGTCGATATCCACCGCGACGCGCAGATTATTCGGCGCCCGCAGTTGCGCCAGCCATTGGGCAAGCGCCGCCTGCAATGGCGCGCCCTTCGCCGCCTTGATCAACAGCCGCACCCGGTGCCGTCCGCGCACCCGGGCAATCGGGGCCGGGGCGGGGCCGAAAATCTCGGCGCCAATTCGGCGCAACGGCTCGGCCCGGCGTGCCAGTTCGCCGCCAAATTCAAAGAGTTGCGCGACATCCGGCCCCGAGAGGATGATCCCCGCCATCCGTCCATAGGGCGGCACCCCCATCGCGCGGCGGCTCTCGGCCTCGGCGCGCCAGAACCCCTCCTCATCGCCGCCCAAAATCGCGCGGATCACCGGATGTTCGGGCTGATGCGTCTGCAAGAGCGCCATGCCGGGCTTTTCTGCCCGCCCCGCACGCCCCGCCACCTGCCGCATCAGCTGAAACGTCCGCTCGGCCGCGCGCAGATCCGAGCCTTGCAGCCCGAGATCGGCGTCAATCACCCCCACCAGCGTCAGATGCGGAAAATTATGCCCCTTGGCCACGATCTGCGTGCCAATGATGATATCCGCCGCCCCCTGGGCAATCGCGCCGATCGCCTCTTTCAGCGCGCGGGCCGAGCCGAAGAGGTCGGAGGACAGCACCGAGAGCCGCGCCTCGGGGAAGCGTTCGGAAACCTCTTCCGCCAACCGCTCCACCCCCGGCCCCACCGGCGCCAGCTTCCCCTCGACATGGCAGGAGGGGCAGGCGGTGGGGATCGGTTTCGTCTCGCCGCATTGGTGGCAGACGAGGCGCTTTTGAAAGCGGTGCTCGACCATCCGCGCGTCACAATGATCGCAGCCGATCTGATGGCCGCAGGCGCGGCAGATGGTCACCGGCGCAAAACCGCGGCGGTTGAGAAAGAGGAGACTCTGCTCGCCCGTGCCCAGCCGCGCGGTGACCGCCTCAGCCAAACTGGGCGAAATCCACTGGTTCGCGGCCATCTTCTCGCCGCGCAGGTCAATCGCCGCCATCTCGGGCAATTCCGAGACGCCAAAGCGGGCGGCCAGATCGAGGCGGGTGTATTTCCCCGCCTCGGCATTCACCCAGCTTTCGAGGCTCGGCGTGGCCGAGGCCAGCACCACCTGCGCCGAACATTGGCTGGCGCGCAGCACCGCCATGTCGCGCGCGTGATAGAGCACCCCCTCCTCCTGCTTGTAGGAAGTGTCGTGCTCTTCATCGACGACGATCAGCCCCAGATCGCGGAACGGCAGGAACAGCGCCGAGCGCGCCCCCACCACCATATCGCAGCCGCCCTCGCCCACCATCCGCCAGAGCCGCCGCCGCTCGGTCAGGGTGACGCCCGAGTGCCACTCACCGGGCCGCGCGCCAAAACGCGCCTCGACCCGGGTCAGAAATTCCTGCGTCAGCGCGATCTCGGGCAAGAGCACGAGCGCCTGTCGCCCCTGCGCCAGACATTCCGCCACCGCCTCGAGATAGACCTCGGTCTTGCCGGAGCCGGTGACGCCTTTCAGGAGCGTCGTGCCATAGCCGCCGCTGCGGATCGCGGCATTCAGGCGCGCGGCGGCGGCGGCCTGATCGGGCGAGAGATCCTTGCCCGCCAGCCTCGCATCCATCCGCGGAAACGGCAGATCGCGCGGGCTTTCGCCCTCCTCGACCGCGCCCGAGGCCACGAGGCCCTTGACCACCTGCGTCGTCACCCCGGCCAGATGCGCCAGCTCGCCCAGCATGAACCCGGCCCCGCCATGTTCGCGCAAAACCTCCAGCACCCGGGTGCGGGCATCGGTCATCCGCGCGGGCTCGCCCTGCCCGAGACGATAGATTTTTCGCATCCCCGGTGCCTCGCCCAGACCCGGTGCGCGGGTGGCCAGCCGCAGCATCTGCGGCAAGGGGGTCAGGGTATATTCGCCCGCCCGGACCAGAAAGGTCCGCAGCTCCTCGCGCATCGGGGCGGCGTCGAGCACCCGGATCACCGAGCGCAATTTGGCCGCGTCAAAGCCACCCTCGCCCGGGCCCCAGACCACGCCCAGAACCTTGCGCGGGCCCAGCGGCACCTCGACAAAGGCACCGGGAAAGCATCCCCCTTCCGGCGCGCGGTAGTCCAATGGCCGCCCGATCGGCTCGGCAGTCAGCACCGCCACCCGTTCGCCTGCCTCGAAATACCCGGTCTCTGCCACGGCGCCCCCTTTGCTGGCCTTGGGTTTCGCATTGGCCCACGCCGGGGTCAATCGCCCGTGCAGCCCTGCCACGGCCACCGGCGCATCTCTGCTGCGGCGCAAAATCCCCTCTGTCCTCCCCGGGAATTCGTGTAAGGTTGCGGCAAATGACCAGCAGAGTCACCCGAAGAGGCCCCATGACCGAGAGCGCACTGGCGGATCAGATCCGCGAGAAAATCATTGCCGACCCCGATGCCATTCTGGAAGATCACGACCTTATGAAGGCGCTGATTGCTGCGAATGAACGCGCGATGGGCACCAATATCATCGATCTGCGCGGCGTCGCGATGGAGCGGCTGGAGGCGCGGCTCGACCGGCTGGAGGACACCCACCGTTCGGTGATCGCCGCCGCCTATGAGAACCTCGCGG
The DNA here is from genome assembly GCF_052113705.1 of Phaeovulum sp. W22_SRMD_FR3. Lineage (NCBI taxonomy): Bacteria > Pseudomonadati > Pseudomonadota > Alphaproteobacteria > Rhodobacterales > Paracoccaceae > Phaeovulum > Phaeovulum sp. W22_SRMD_FR3. Next base: position 39,391 of record NZ_JBGQOG010000009.1, read on the forward strand.
GGACCAATCAGGTGCATCGCGCGGTGCTGAAGATGCTGGATCCGCTGGAGTTTGAAGAATTCCTGAAAAACCTCGGCACCGAAGTGGCCGATATTCTGCGCGTCGATTGCGTGCGCCTCGTGCTGGAAAGCCCGCGGAATGAGGATGACCCGGCGCTGAACCGTCTGGGCGATGTGCTTTGCGTGGCGGAACCGGGCTTCATCGCGGAATATATGCGCGGCGGGCGCAATGCGCAGCCGCGCACCGTGGTTTTGCGCCAGACCCTGCCGCAAAGCCATGCGATCTATGGGGATTCCGCTGATTGGATCCGGTCGGAGGCGCTGATGCGGCTCGATTTCGGCCCCGGCCGTCTGCCCGGCCTGTTGGTGATGGGCGCCGAAGACCCGCATCTGTTCAAACCCTCGCAAGGTACCGATCTGCTGAGCTTTTTCGCCGGGGTGTTTGAGCGCGCGATGCGCCGCTGGCTCGGCTGATGGCGGCGCTGCCACCGCTTGGTTTCTCGCCCGCCCTGGGCGAGGCGCTGAACCGCTGGCTGGACCATCTGCGCGCGCTTGAGGGCGCGTCAGAGGCCACGATCACCGCCTATCGCACTGATCTGAGCGGGTTTCTGGGCTTTTTGGGCCATCATCACGGCGAGGGGATGGGGCTTGGCCGCCTGGCCAGCCTTGGGCAGTCCGACATGCGGGCCTATCTGGCGCATGAGCGGGCGCGGGGCATCGCCGCCCGCTCGCTTGCGCGCCGACTGAGCGCGGTCAAGAGTTTCATCCGCTGGCTGGCCGAGCGCGAGGATTTTGACGCCACCGCCGTTCTGTCGGCCCGCGCGCCGAAATTTTCCCGCAAACTGCCGCGCCCGCTCAGCGAAGAGGCGGCGCGGGCGGTGATTGCGCAGGTGGATGTGCAGGCGATGGTGCCCTGGATTGCCGCGCGGGATGCGGCGGTGATCACCCTGCTTTACGGCTGCGGCCTGCGGATCTCGGAGGCACTGGGCCTGACCGGGGCCGACGCCCCCCTGCCCGAGGTTTTGCGCATCATCGGCAAGGGCGGCAAAGAGCGCATTGTCCCGGTGCTGCCCGCCGCGCGTGCCGCCGTGGCGGAATATCTGCGCCTTTGCCCCTATGCGCCCAGGCCCACGGGGCCGCTCTTTCTCGGCGCGCGGGGCGGGGCGCTGAACCCGCGGCTGATCGCCAAGGCGATGGAGATGGCGCGCGGCGCACTGGGGCTGCCCGCCAGCGCCACGCCGCATGCTTTGCGCCACAGCTTTGCCACGCATCTGCTCTCTGCGGGCGGCGATCTGCGGGCGATCCAGGAATTGCTGGGCCATGCCTCGCTGGCGACGACGCAGGTCTATACGGCCGTCGATACCGCCCGCCTGATGGAGGTTTACGCCCGCGCGCATCCCCGCGCCTGATACAAGTGCCGCGGGCCCGGCACCGGGCACGACCCACCGCCCGCAACCCACCGGCGAGCTCCCCGGCCATACCGCCCCCATAGGGCGAAATTGCCCGGTATTTTCAGCATTTCATCGCAAGGCTGCCGCAAAACCTCATCAACGGTTAAGGTCTCGGCGCCATCGATAGAGGCAGGGCTCAACCAGAAAGGTATCCCATGACCCTGATTTCGATGACATCCCTGGCGGGAGCGTCGTGGGCCGGTCTTCAGCAGCTGCAGGGCACGCAGCAGAGCAAAAGCACCGCCGCCACCACCGATTTCGCCAGCGGGTCCGGCGCTGCGTCCAACGCGACGCAAGCCACCGAAGGACGTCCCCCCGCAGGTCCGCCGCCCGGCCCGCCTCCCGGCACCGGCGCCAGCGCAAAATCCCTGTTCGACGCGCTGCGCACCGACAGCGATGGCGATACGGATGGCGACAGCGCCCTCTCGGGCAGCGCCGAAAGCACCGAAAGCGCAGCGGGCGCGTTGCTCTCCCAGATTCTCAGCGCCGCCGATTCCAACGCCGATGGACAGGTGTCCGCGGATGAGTTGGGCGCCTTTACCTCTGCGCTGACCTCGGCAGATGGCCCCCACAGCAGCGAGGCGACAGGCGCCGCCACCGGAACCGCGGACGCCCGCGAGGGCAATGGTCCGCACGGCCCCTCCCCCGAGGAAAGCGCCAGCACCACGAAGGCGGCCGACAGCGTCTATCGATCCCTGTTCGAGGCCCGGTCGGCGCAACAGGGTCAGGACAACGTCACATTTGACCGCAATCGGGCGAACCAGTTCCTCAACCTGCTGTCGGAGGTGGCCTGACCCCCGGCTTGATCTGACAGGGCGACGCGCGACCTCACCCCCAACAGCCCGTGGCCCTGAAAACACCCTTGCCCGTCCGGCCGCACCTCACCCCCGCCGCCGCGCGCGCACTGACCACCTGCAAGCGCCGATGGACCCTCCCCCGGGGTCCATCGGCGCCGAGGCCCCACCGCGCCATGCTGCACAAGGCCCCGCCCCGCGCCGCCGCGCCACGGTTTTTCGGGATTTCCGATAACTTGCGCCGCAAGCATTGCCTCAACCGGCAGATTGCGGCATGACGGGCACATGACACCGCGCCTGAAAGCCCTCTTCGTTCATCTGCTCACCGCGACCGGCGCCGTCCTGTCGATGCTGGCGATGCTTGCCGCCGTTCAGGAACAATGGAGCCTGATGTTCCTTTGGCTTGTCGTGGCCCTTGTCGTCGATGGCATCGATGGCCCGTTGGCGAGACGCTATGATGTCAAGCGGAACTGGCCCACCTATGATGGCGTGCTGCTGGATCTGATCATCGATTATCTGACCTATGTCTTCATTCCGGCCTATGCCTTGTTCAAATCGGGCGTGCTTCCGGGCTGGACCGGCTGGATCGCGATCATCGTCATCACCTATGGGTCGGTGATCTACTTCGTCGATACGCGCATGAAAACCAAGGATAATTCCTTTGCAGGCTTTCCGGCCTGCTGGAATATGGTGGTGCTGGTGCTCTTTGCCGTGCAGCCGAATTTCTGGATCGTGCTGGGGATCGTTGTCGCCCTCGCGGCCACGATGTTCACCAATCTGAAATTCATCCACCCGGTGCGGACCGAGCGGTGGCGCATGCTCTCGCTGCCCGTCGCTTTGGCCTGGACCGGCTTTGCCGCCTGGGCGGCGGTGGATGATTTCCACCCCGGCAGCTGGGCGCATTGGGGGCTGGTGATCACCTCGCTCTACCTCCTCCTGGCTGGCATCGTGCAAGAGCTTTTTCCCCGCCGCACCTGACCACGCGCCTGACCGGCAGCCTGTTACGGCGGCCTGTTACGGCTGCGTTGCTCTGCACTGCGGCATCCCGATCGGGCATGATCTGGCGCAAAGCTGCGTGAGATCGGCGGCGGCAGAGGACAAATCGTCGATTATCTGCTAAGATGACCCCACGTCAATATCCTGGGGCCGATGCGCCACCGCGCTCTGCCCGTCACTCTTTCGAGATGAGGGAGACACGTCATGGTCGCAACAATCGGCAATCCTCTGTCCTGGGCCGCGGCATCCTTGGGCCGAAGTCGGCACCGGATCAGCGATGGCACCGGTGAAATCATCGGCGACGACGCCGCGCCGGTCACCCTGAACAAACTTGAACTCGCGGACATTTCTGTCGCCCTGCGCAAGGGGCTGGACGATTTCATGGCCTTGCGCACCGATGTGATGTTCATCGTGCTAGTCTATCCGGTGATCGGCCTGCTGCTCGTACGCCTCGCGCTGGACCGCGACATGCTGCCGCTGCTGTTCCCGCTCGTCTCGGGCTTTGCCCTGCTGGGGCCGCTCGCCGCCATCGGGCTTTATGAGATGAGCCGTCGGCGCGAGCAGGGTGTGGAGACCGGCTGGGGCGACGCCTTTGCGATTCTGACCTCGCCGTCGTTCTTTCCGATCCTGCTCCTTGGGGGCTATCTGCTGGCCGCCTTTGCCGTCTGGATGGTGACGGCATATTTCATCTTTGCGATGACGATGGGGCCGGAATCCCCCGCCTCGGCCAGTGCCTTCCTGCGCGATATCTTCACGACCGGCGCGGGTTGGGCGATGCTGATCATCGGGATGGCAACGGGCTTTGTCTTTGCGGCCTGTGTGCTGGCCGCCACGCTGATCTCGTTTCCGCTGCTGATCGACCGGCATGTCGGCGTCGGCCGCGCGGTGGTCGCCTCGCTGACATTGGCGCGGCAAAACCCGGTGGTCACCGCCGCCTGGGGGGCCACTGTCGCGGTGTTGCTGGGGCTGGGGGTGATGACCTTCTTCATCGGCCTCATCCTCGTGCTGCCGGTGCTCGGCCATGCAACCTGGCATCTCTATCGCCGTGCCGTGGTTCCGGCAGAGCCGCTGCCACGCCGCTGATCACATGAAAAAGGCGCGCCACCCGGGCGCGCCTTTCCACTGGCAAGGGCCTTCAGCCTCAGCTCAGCGCGGCATCACAGCGCGCGCAGGTGCCCGCATGTGCATGGCTGCCGACATCCGGCAGGATCTGCCAGCAGCGCTCGCATTTCTCTCCCGAGGCCAGCTCGAACACCACGCCGACGCCCGGCACTTCCGGCAGGCGGAAGGCCTCGGACGGGGCCGGATCGGCCGAAAGCGACAGATCCGAGGTGATGCAGAGCCCGGCGAAATCCACCGATTTCAGCGCGGCCAGCACTTCCTTGTCCTCGACATGCACCACCGGCGCCGCCTCAAGGCTGGCCCCGATCACCTTGGCGGTGCGCTGCACCTCCAGCGCGGCGGTCACCACCCGGCGCACCTGCCGGATCTGTGCCCATTTCGCCGCCAAAGGTTCGTTCAGCCAATCCGCCGGGGTCTCCGGCATGTCCTGCAGATGCACCGAGCTGTCGGCCCCCGGGAAGCGCGAGAGCCAGACGTCTTCCATCGTGAACACCAGGATCGGCGCGAGCCAGGTGGTCAGCCGGTGGAACAGGATATCCAGAACCGTCCGCGCGGCACGGCGGCGCAGCGCCCCCGGCGCGTCGCAATAGAGCGCATCCTTGCGGATGTCGAAATAAAGCGACGAGAGGTCCACCGTGCAGAAGGTGAACAGCGTCTGGAACACGCCCTGGAAATCATAGGCGGCATAACCCTTGCGCACCTGCTGGTCGAGTTCGGCCAGACGGTGCAGCACCCATTGCTCCAGCTCCGGCATCTCGGCCGGGGCGACCTTTTCGGCCTCGGTAAAGCCCGCAAGGTTCCCCAACAGGAAGCGCAGGGTGTTGCGCAGCCGGCGATAACTGTCCGCCGTGCCCTTCAGGATCTCTTTGCCGATCCGCTGATCCGAGGTGTAATCGGCCTGCGCCACCCAGAGCCGCAGGATATCGGCGCCGTAATCCTTGACGATTTCCGCCGGAACGATGGTGTTCCCCAGCGATTTGGACATTTTCATGCCCTTTTCGTCCAGGGTGAACCCATGCGTCACCACCCCGCGATAGGGCGCGCGTCCCTTGGTGCCACAGGCCTGCAGAAGCGAGGAATGGAACCAGCCGCGGTGTTGGTCGGTGCCTTCCATATAGACATCGGCAATGCCATCCGCCGTGCCATCGGCGCGGTCGCGCAGCACGAAAGCATGGGTCGAGCCGGAGTCAAACCACACGTCGAGCACATCGCGCACCAGCACATAAGCCGCCGGATCATAAAGCCCGCCGAGCATCTTTTCCTTGAAGCCCTCGGTGTACCAGACATCCGCGCCCTCAGCCTCAAAGGCATCGGCGATGCGGGCATTCACCGTAGCATCGCGCAGCAGGAAATCGGCATCCGTCGGCTTCGCCCCGGCCTTGGTGAAGCAAGTCAGCGGCACGCCCCAGGCGCGCTGACGCGAGAGCACCCAATCGGGCCGCTGCGCGATCATCGCATGCAGGCGGTTACGGCCGGTGGCCGGCGTGAATTTCACCAGCTCCTCGATGCTTTTCAGCGCGCGCTGACGGATCGTGGTGCCATGCTCGTCCATGCCATCATTCAAATCCTTGTCGATCGCGACAAACCATTGCGGCGTGTTGCGATAGATCAGCGGCGCTTTCGAGCGCCAGCTGTGCGGATAGCTGTGCTTGATCTTGCCCTTGGCGAGCAAAGCGCCCGCGCCATGCAAGGCCTTGATATTGGCGACATTGGCCGGGCCTTCCTTGCCCTCGGCGGTGATGATCGCGAGACCGCCGAACAGCGGCAGATCGGCGCGGTAGCTGCCGTCCGGCTCGACATTATAGGTCATTGGCAGGCCGAATTTCAGCCCCATCTGATAGTCGTCATCCCCATGGCTCGGCGCGGTATGCACAAAGCCCGTGCCCGCATCCTCGGTCACATGGTCGCCCGGCAGCATCGGCACGTCAAAGTCCCACTCGCCCGCGCCGCCCTCAATCCCCGCATAGGGATGCGCGAGGGTCATGCCTTCCAGCGCCGCCGCCGACACATCGGCCAGGCGCGTGTGGCTTTCCACCTTGGCCGCGGTGAAGATCGAGGCTGCCAACGCATCCGCCACGATGATCTTCTCGCCGGTCCTGGCGGTGGCATTCTCGGCCACATCACCGATCTCATACAGCCCATAGGCGATCCCCGGGCCGAACGAGACCGCGCGGTTCTGCGGGATGGTCCAGGGCGTGGTGGTCCAGATCACCACCGAAGCGCCCGCAAGGTCGCCCGCTGTCACCGGGAAACGCACCCAGATCGTATGCGAGGTCAGGTCGTGATATTCCACCTCGGCCTCGGCCAGAGCGGTCTTTTCTACCGGCGACCACATCACGGGTTTTGAGCCCTGATAGAGCGAGCCGTTCATCACGAATTTCATGAATTCCTGCGCGATCACCGATTCCGCATGGAAATCCATCGTCAGATAGGGGTCATTCCAGGTGCCGGTGATGCCCAGACGCTGGAACTCCTCGCGCTGGATATCCACCCAGCCCTCGGCAAACCTGCGGCATTCCTGCCGGAAGGTGACGATGTCCACGTCATCTTTGTTCAGCCCCTTGGCGCGGTATTGCTCTTCGATCTTCCATTCGATCGGCAGACCGTGGCAATCCCAGCCCGGCACATAGCGCGCATCGCGACCCATCATCTGATGCGAGCGCACGATCATGTCCTTGATCGTCTTGTTCAGCGCGTGCCCGATGTGCAGATGGCCATTGGCATAGGGGGGGCCGTCATGCAGCGTAAAGGGCACGCGGCTGCCGTCGGCGGCCTTGGCGCGCAGGCGGTCATAGATGCCCATCTCCGCCCAGCGCGCCAGCCATTCCGGCTCGCGTTGCGGCAGACCGGCGCGCATCGGGAAATCGGTTTCGGGCAAAAAGACGGTATCGCGGTAATCGACAGTGGTTTCAGGCGTATCGGCGCACATGGAATTTTCCTAAAGCAGGGGGGTGTCGGGCGCGCAAAGCGCCCGGGCATGGCTCATCTCCCGGCAACCCTGACGCGTCAGAGCGCCGGGCCGGTAATTCGTGCGGATATGCGCAGATGCCAGATCATGCCCGCCTTATAGAAGTGCCCGCCGCACCCGGCAAGTGGGGGCGCACCCGGCAAGGGCAGCACCCGGCGCTTTTGCATTGCTTCGTTCTAAATATCCCCGCCGGAGGCTTCCGTGATCGCCGCAGGAGCCTCCGGCGGGGATATTTGCACCGAAGCAAGACTGCGACCTTGCGGCGCTTGCGGCGCGGCGCGCCTCTGCTTATCTCGGGGGCGAAGGAGATCCCGATGCCCCCGAGCCCACTGCCACCGCGTTTTGAGATTACCCCCGAAGAGATCGACCGGGTGGTCGCTGCATTTTACGCACGGGTGCGCGGGCATCACATGCTGGGGCCGATCTTTGGCGCGCATGTCACCGACTGGCCCGAGCATGAGGCGAAGATCGCCGCCTTCTGGCGCAATGCCATTCTCTTTGAGCGCGGCTATGAGGGCAGCCCGATGATGGCGCATCGCCGGGCGGGGGATGTCAAACCGGGGCATTTCCCGGTCTGGCTCGGCCTGTTTGACGACACATTGCGGCAAGAGCTGGACCCGCTGGCCGCCGCGGGCTGGTCGGCGCTGGCGCATCGGATCGGTCAGGGGCTGAAACAGGGCGTTGAGGATATCGGGCGCGCGCCCGGCGAGGTACCGAAGTTCTTTTAGGCCTTGTCGCGGCCAAAGAGCCCGGTCAGCGCCCGGCCGACAAGATTGGTCACCCGCGGCTTTGGCAGCGCCACAAACGGCATCGGCCGGCAGACCTCCATCGCGGCAATGCCCACCCGGGCGGTCAGCGCGCCATTGACCACCCCCTCGCCAAAGCGGCGCGAGAGTTTTGACAGGATGCCGCCGCCCGCCATCGTCTCCAAAAGATCATCACCTGCCGCCACCGCACCGGTGGCCACCAGATGCGTCAGCACCGTGCGCGCCAGCCGCCAGCTGCCAAAGGTGCCCGCGCGGCCGCCGTATATCTCGGCCAGCCGCCGGATCATCCGCAGATTGGCGGTGAGTGCCGCCACCACATCCGCCAGCGCCAACGGCACCAGTGCCGTCACCGTCGCCACAGTGCGCGCCGCGGCCTCCACCTCGGCGCGGGCGGCGGTGTCCAGCGGCGCCATCAGTTCGGTTTCGGTCAACAAGAGCAGCGTGTCAGGATCAAAGGCCTCTGCCCGCCGCTCAGACAGACGGTTCGTGGCCCAGCGCATATCCTCGCGTTTGGCATAGAGCGTCAGCAGTTGATCCACCACCGCATCCGCCGCCTTGCGGTCAGATCCGGCGGCGGCCTGCATCACGGCGCGATGCACCTTGTCCAGCCGCGCCATCCGCGCCCAGGCCCGCAGCTCGCGGCCAATGACCAGAAGCGCCGCCAGCAAGAAGGCCAGCGTCAGCCCGGTGCCGATATAGCCCAGCACCGGATGCGCCGCGATCAGCGCCGTCAGCGCGTTCCACGCCGCCAGCCCGAGGAAAAAGCTGAACGCCGCCCCCGCACTTTGCCAAAAGAACCGCGCGAGGCGCGAGGGGGGGCGCGCCGCCAGCCGTGCTGCCATCTGCATCGCCCGGCCCTGCGGCAGGGGCGCCCCCGCATCGTCGATCAGCGGCGCCTCGGCGGGGCCCATCGGGGCGCCCAGCGGGCCGGGCGCCAGATCCTCGGGCTCAAGCTCGATGACAAGCGGTGCTTTCGGTGGCTGGCTCATAGAAGATCCCCGATCAGGAATTGCGCGGCGCGGTCGAGGCGGATGTGCGGCGGCCCCTCGCCCGGGCGCAGATGCAGCGGCGCGGGCGCAAAATCCATCGCCTGAAAGCGGTCTTGCGGCCAGTCGGCGGCGCCCTGGCGGGCGGGGGCCAGAAGGCGGGCGGGGTCGGCGGGCAGATCGCCCGCATAAAACGCCGCCTGTTTGCCGCCGGGCAGATGGCCGCGCACCATGTCCAGGGACTCGCCCCGGCTGGGGCGGGTCTCCTCGACCGTGGTGCGCAGGCTGGCGATGGACATCGCCGCGGTGTCGGCGCCCGCGAAATCCGCCCGGTCGCGCGCATCGCGCAGCAAGGCCGCCAGAATCGCCGTCAGTTTCGTATGTTGGTTTTGATGCAGATGGTCGGCCTTGGTGGCGGCGAACAGGATCCGCTCGACCCGCTTCCCGCCGAGAAGGCTGGCGAGCCAGGCGGTTTTGCCGGGTCGGAACGCGGTCAGGATCTGCGCCATCGTGCGGCGCATGTCTTCCAGCGCCGCCGGGCCGTGATGCAGCGCTCCGAGCACGTCCAGCAGCACCACCTGCCGATCGATCTTGGCGAAATGATCGCGAAAGAAGGGGCGCACGATCCTGGCCTTATAGGCCTCATAGCGGCGCTCCATCTCGCGCCAGAGGCAGCCGCGCGGGCAGGGTTCGGGCTGCGGCAAGGGCGCGAAGGTCAGGACCGGAGAGCCCGCCAATTCGCCCGGCAGCAGGAACCGCCCCGGTGTGCAATCCGACCAGCCCGCCGCGCGGGCCGCCTGCAAATGCGCGGTGAAGGCGCGGGCAAGCGCCTGGGCCTGCGGCTCGTCCAGCGGGGCGGCGGGGTCGGTGGCGGTGACCGCGGCGCGATAGGCCGCGGCCTCCGGCGGGGCGGTATCGCTGCGGGATTCCAGCCGCGACAGGGTTTCGGCCGACCATTCCGCATAGGATTTCTCCATCAGCGTCAGGTCGAGAAGCCATTCGCCGGGATAGTCCACGATGTCCAGATGCAGCCGCCGCGCGCCGCGCAGCCCGCCCAGCAGACCGCGTGGGCGCAGGCGGAACGAGAGCCGCAGCTCGGACACCGCCTTGGTGCCCTCGGGCCAATAGGGCGCGGGGCCGGTCAGCGCCGCCAGATGGTTTTCATAGTCAAAGCGCGGCACGGTGTCGTCCGGCTGCGGTTGCAAAAAGGCCGCGCTGATCACATCGGCCCCGACCAGCCCGGGCATGCGGGCGCGGTCCATCAGATTGGCGACGAGGCAGGTGATGAACACCGTCTTGCCCGCCCGCGACAGGCCGGTGATGCCAAGGCGGATGGTCTGATCGAACAGCGCGCCGGAAACCGCATCGCCCAGATCGCTGCCCAATGTGCCGATACGGTCGGCGATGCGCGCCATGCCCCTGCCCCACTCTTGCTTGCCCCGAACATAGGCATTCCCGGCGCAGGTTTACAGGGGAACTGTGCAGATCCGCAGCCCGGAGCGCTGCGGCGGACTTGTCAGCGGGGGCGGTGGCGCGCTATGGGGCGGCATGCCCAGATATGCCCTCAAGATCGAATATGACGGTGTGCCCTTTGCCGGATGGCAAAGGCAGAACAATCACCCCTCGGTGCAAGGTGCCATCGAGGCCGCGCTGGCCAAGATCCAGCCGGGCGAGCACAGCATCGCGGCGGCGGGGCGCACCGATGCCGGGGTGCATGCCACGGCGCAGGTGGCCCATGTCGATCTGATCCGCGACTGGGACACGTTCCGTCTGGCCGGGGCGATCAACCATCACCTCAAGCCCGCACCGATTGCGATTGTCGATCTGGCCCGGGTGGATGACGATTTTCACGCGCGGTTCTCGGCGCGCGAGCGGCGGTATTTCTTCCGCCTTGTCTGCCGCCGCGCGCCGGTGGTGCATGACCGTGGCAAGGTCTGGCAGGTGCTGGCGCCGATGGATGTCGAGGCGATGCGGGCGGGTGCGGCGCATCTGCTCGGGCATCATGATTTCACCACCTTCCGCTCCTCGCTCTGTCAGGCGAAATCGCCGATGAAGACGCTGGATGAGATCCGCATCGAAACCGTTGCCACCACGCAGGGGCAGGAAATCAACTTTCACCTGCGGGCGCGCAGTTTTCTGCACAATCAGGTGCGCTCCATCGTTGGCACGTTGGAGCGGGTGGGCGCGGGCGCCTGGGCCCCTGACCGCGTGGCCGAGGCCCTGGCGGCGCGCGATCGCGCGGCCTGCGGGCCGGTTTGCCCGCCTCAGGGGCTCTATCTTTGTGGCGTGGGCTATCCAGAGGATCCGTTTCAGACGGTGGCTTGACGCGGTGCCTTGACGGGGCGCCTTAACTGGGGCCGGGCACCGCACGGGCGGGGCCGCCCTTGGCCCTGCGCGCAGCCACGACACGGCGGCGTCTGCCCCCCATAGGCATGCCGGCCTGCGCAGCCAGACGGGGCGCGCCCTTTATTCTGCCGGCGTTTTGCTCGCCACGCCCCGGGCTTTGGCCGGGCTGCCCGCGGCCATCGGGGCAAGGGTGGCGGGCTTTGGCGCCTGCACAGCGGGCGGATCGAGCCTGACGGCCTCGGCGGCAGCGTCCCGGGCCTGCTGCGCATCGGGATTTGGCTGATAATCCGCCACCGCCCGCGCAACGGCGCTGAGCACGGCGGCATCGCTGCCCTGCACCACCGCGTCGCGCAACGCCTTGAGCGCACCCGCCATTTCCAGCTCAGACAGAGATGCCTCGCGCACTTTGACGATCTTGTGGTGCGCCGTCGCCTGCACGCCAGGGGCGATCATCAGCTCTTCATAAAGCTTCTCGCCCGGCCGCAATCCGGTCACCACGATCTCGATGTCGCCATCGGGGTTTTCCGCATTGCGCAGCGTGAAACCAGCGGCGGCGATCAGACGCTCTGCCAGATCGCGGATCTGCACCGGCTCGCCCATGTCCAGCACGAAAACCTCGCCGCCTTCGGCAAAGGCCCCGGCCAGCAGCACCAGACGTGCCGCTTCCTGAATGCTCATGAAATAGCGGGTGACCGAGGGGTCGGTCAGGGTGACCGGGCCACCGCGGGCGATCTGCTCCTGAAACAGCGGGATCACCGAACCGGAGGAGCCCATGACATTGCCAAAGCGCACGATGGAGAACCGCGTCTTGCCGGGCCGCGCCGCCAGATCCTGCACCACCAGTTCGGCAAAACGTTTGGAGGCGCCCATGATCGAAGTTGCCCGCACCGCCTTGTCAGACGAGACGAGGACGAAGCGCCGCACCCCGGCGTCGCGCGCCTTTTGCGCCAGAACCGCGGTGCCGAGGGTGTTGTTGGACACGCCGACGCGCGGATTGGCCTCGACCATCGGCACATGTTTATAGGCCGCCGCATGCAGGACAATCTCGACCCGATGCTCCGCCAGCGCATTCTCCACCAGCTTGCCGTCCTGCACAGAGCCCAAAACCGGCACCACCCGCACGCCTGCGGCCTCCGCCAGCACCCGCATTTCAGCCTCGGCGTTATACAGCGCCAGTTCGCTCAGTTCGAGCATCACCAGTTGGCGCGGACGGCAGGCCAGCACCTGACGGCAGAGTTCCAGACCGATCGAGCCGCCCGCCCCCGAAATCAGCACTGAGGCGCCGCGATATTCCTCATAGCCACGGCCCCCGGCATCGCGCAAATGATCGGCGCGCAGCAGACCGTTCAGCCCCGCCGGGGTGAGTTTCTCCAGCAAATCATCGCTGCCCAGAAGCTGGGCAAAGGATGGCAGGGTCTGGACCTCAACCCCCAGTTTTTCAAACCGCCGCGAGAGGTAGGTTTGCTTGTCGGCCGAAAGGTTGGGCATGGCCAGAATGACACGGCTCAGTTTGTAGCGGTCAACCACCTTGGCATATTGCCCGCCCGACATCACCGGCAGCCCGCACAGGTTCAGCCCGCGCAGGGTGGCATTGTCATCCAGGATCACCAAAGGCACGATATGGGGATGGCTGCGCAGCGCTGCGGCCAGCGCCAGCCCCGTGCGCCCTGCCCCGTAAATCGCCACCCGCGTCACTTCGCGGCTGCGCCGGTACATGCCCAGCACGAGGTAGAACAGGCCGCCGCGCAAAGCGATCATCGTCACCATCAAAATCAGGCCAAACGACACCATCACACCGGGATGCCCGATTTCGGCCTGCCCCGACGTGACGGCGAGAACCGCCGTGACGATCACCACACCAATTGCCACGACGGTGCTGCGCAGCACCCCCGAGAGCTGATAATCCTTGAGCGGCGTGAACGGCACGCCCAGGCGGATCGACAGCGCCGCACCAACGCCTGCCGCGACGGCCAGATAGGGGGTAAAATCCGCAAGGAGAGAGAGCGAGCCCCGAGAGGCGGCATGCAGTGACAGGGCCAGAAACAGGGAAAGAGGCACCAGGCAAAAGTCCAACCCCAGCAGGATCAAGGCTTTTTGACGGCGCGTCATGGCGACCAGCGTTCGGATCATCCCCGACTTTCTCTCAAATGGCGTGCGTTGACTGCGGATCCTTTCATGCTCGATTAGAGCAAGTCACAGTTGCAAGCAATCTGCAACAATCGTCTACGCCGCATTGCAGCACTCACGGCCCCTTCCGGGCAACGCTTTTCAAGGTTTTTGCCAGCAAAACCACGTCAAAGCACAGGGTCTGGTGGCGCTGATAGATCAGATCCAGCCGGGCTTTTGCGGGGATGCAGCGACGGCAATAGGCGGAATCCGTCATCTCGGCGGTGCTGCAATCGGCAAGTATGCGCTCTTCGTGCCGGTGATAGACCAGCGAGGCAAGGCCGGTAACGCCCGGCCGGTTGCGCAACACCTGACCATAGAGCGCGGGGAACCGTTCGGTATATTGGCGCAGCGGGGGCCGGGGGCCGACAAAGCTCATATCTCCGCGCAAGATGTTCCACAGCTGCGGCAGCTCATCCAGCCGTGTGCGGCGCAGACGGCGCTGAAAGGCGGACATGCGCCCGGCCTTGTCGCCGCCCGAGACCCCGGCATTTTCGACACTCGCGCGCATGGTGCGGAACTTCAGCAACTCGAACGCCTGATCGGGCCCGCGCATGCGTTCGGACCGGTAGAGCACAGGCCGGCCTTCGCGCAGCGCCAGGATCGCAGCAACCCCCAGAATGGGCACCGCCAGAAGCACCCCGAGCAGCACCGAGAACAGGATGTCGAACAGGCGTTTTGACAGGGTCATGATGTGGCCTCCGGACCATTGGAAGCGGCTGCGGCCTGAACCATGCGCAAATCCGCCAGAATGGCGCGCGCCTGTGCATTGGCGGCCTCTGCACCCGGCAACAGGACATCTGGCCCTTCCGCCGGGCTTGAGGCCGGGACAAGGCCGAGGGCGACGGCGCGGGACACATCCAGCTCAACCGAGGCAATCGCACTGACCGGTGCGGGGCGTGGCACAAAGCGCTCTCCCGCTGCCCGCAGCAGGTCGGCCATCTCCACCGCCCCCGGCAGGGCAAGATTGAGGCGGTCGGGCAGGCTTTCGCCCGCCGCCGCCCGCGCCGCCAGCCGGTCCAGCGCCACGGCGAGCGCCATGGGCCCGATATAGCTGCGCGCGGGGCTGCGCCCGTCGGCAAAGATATCGAGAATGCGGCCTCCGGCAGGGGCCGACTGCCCCAGCAGGGCATCCGCCCCCGCCACATTGCCAATCCGCAAACTGCAGCAAGGTCCGCTTGCTTGCAGGGCCGCCGCCGCTTCCATCTCCTGTTTGGCGATGCCATAGGGCGCAAGGGGCACGGCGGGGCCATCCTCGCGCAGGAGGCCCTGCCCCGCCCCATAGACCGCCGCCGACGAGGCCAGCAGCACCGGATGCCCCGCCGCCGCCGCCAAGGCTGCCAGCGCCAATGTGCTGTTCACCGCCAGATCAGCCGCATTGCCCTGGATGCGGCCCGCCAGCACCAGGGTAACCTCGGCTTGCGCCATCGCGGCGGCCAATGCCTGCGGTTCGGCGAGGGGATCAAGGATCAGATCAATGCCCGGTGCCGCCTGCCGCGCCTGCCAGAGACAGCGCGGCGGCTCGGGCAAGAGCGCAAAGGCCGGGCGCAACAGGCGCGCCAGCCGCCCGTTGCCCCCCAGGATGAGCAGCCGTGCCTTGCCCGACCTGTCCGTCATGTCGCCCCCCGCCTTGTCTGCGCTTTGTGCCGCCATAGCATTGCCCCCGCGGTTGCGGAACCATCTATGCGGGGGCGGGGGCGGTGCGGGGGGGGCGGTGCGGAGGGCAGGCCGTTCGGGACCGGTGCGGAGGCGGCCGCCGCGCGCACCACCACTCTGCCGGTTTACAGGCCCGGACCTTTGCGGCAATCATCGCGCGAAGATGAGGGAGAGAACGATGCGCAAGTTTCTGGTGGTGCTCGACGACACCCGCGAATGTCTGAACGCCATGCGGTACGCCGCAATGCGGGCCGCCCATACGGGCGCCGGGGTCACCATCTTGTCCGTGATCCCGCCGGAAGAGTTCCAGCATTGGCTCGGGGTTGCCGACATCATGCGCGAGGAAGCGCGCGAACGGATCGTGGCGCATTTCGAGGTTTTCGCCAAATGGATGCGCGACCGGCAGGGGGTGGACCCGGAGCTGGTGATCCGTGAGGGCGTGCCCGCCACCGAGATTCTGGATGTGATCGCCAATGATCCGCAGATCGGTGTGCTGGTTTTGGGCGCGGGCACGGATAAATCCGGCCCCGGTCCGCTGGTGACGCAAATGACCCGCAATTCCGGCAGCCTGCCCTGCCCGATGACCATCGTGCCCGGCGAAATGTCGAAAGAGCGGCTGGAGGCCATCACCTGACCCCCGGCCCCCGCTCCCCGAGCTGACGCCCCCCCGGCCTGACACCGCCCGCACGGCAGGCGCCTGGAAAAGGCACATGCGGCATGCACTTTAGAATCGTTCCAAACCTTGACTATGGCAGGGGCAAGGCGCATATCTGGCGCTGACCGAGGAGCTTACCGATGTTCATCCAGACCGAATCCACGCCGAACCCCGCGACCCTGAAGTTTCTGCCCGGCCTGACCGTGCTGGACATGGGCACCGCCGACTTCCCCAGCGCGGAAGCTGCGCAGAAATCGCCGCTTGCCCGCCGCATCTTTGCGGTGCCGGGCGTGACCGGCGTGTTCTTCGGCTCGGATTTCGTGACGGTGACCAAGGATGAGGCCACCGCCTGGGACCATGCAAAACCCGCCATTCTGGGCGCGGTGATGGAGCATTTCCAATCCGGCGCGCCGGTGATGGAGGGCGAAGCCGTCGCCGCAGGCGGCCACGCCGCGCATGACGGCCCCGATGGTGCCATTGTGGCGCAGATCAAGGAACTTCTCGACACCCGCGTCCGTCCCGCCGTGGCACAGGATGGCGGCGACATCACCTTCCACGGCTTTGAGCGTGGCGTGGTCTATCTGCACATGCAGGGTGCTTGCGCCGGTTGCCCCTCCTCGACGCTGACGCTGAAAATGGGGATCGAGAACCTCTTGCGCCACTACATCCCCGAGGTGACCGAGGTACGTCCCGTTGCCGTCTGAGACATTGGTTCTTGGCTTTGACACATCGGCCGCGCATTGCGCGGCCGCTTTGCTCTTGGGCGACCGGGTTCTGGAAACCCGCATTGACGAGATGGCCAAGGGCCAGGTCGAACATCTGATGCCGATGCTGGAGGCGCTGTTGGCACGGCATGGCTATGGCTGGGGCGATCTGGGCGCGCTTGGCGTCGGCACCGGGCCGGGGAATTTCACCGGCATCCGGATTGCGGTGTCCTGCGCGCGAGGGCTGGCGCTGTCGCTCGGGATTCCGGCCATCGGCGTTTCGGCGCTGGAGGCGGCGGCGGAAGGGCTGCCGCGCCCCTGCACCGTGCTGCAGGATGCCAAACGGGGCGAGGTCTACCAGCAGAGTTTCGCGCAAGAAATCAGCGCGCCATGCCTGATGCCGCTGGCCGATCTGTCCCCCCTCGGGGCCGATGTTGCCGTGACGGGAACGGCGGCGGCGGCGGCCGTGGCGCAGGGCCTTGCATCAAGGGTGACAGAGGCCGCGCTGCCCCTGCCCGAAGCCATCGCGCGTATCGCTGCGGCGCGCCACGCCGGCCTGGCGCTGACCGGCCCCTTGGCGCGCCCCGCCCCGCTCTATCTGCGCGCCGCCGATGCGGCCCCGCCCGCCGATCCGGCCCCGGTGATTCTGCCGTGAGCCTGCCCGATGTCGCCGCACTGGCCGCGCTGCATGCTCAATGCTTCAGCACACCGCGTCCCTGGTCTGCCGCCGAATTCACCGATCTCCTTGGCATGACCGGTGTATATCTCTGCGGCGATGCGCAGGGTTTCGTGATGGGCCGCGCGCTGGCGGGCGAGGCGGAACTGCTGACCCTTGCTGTCGCCCCGGCGCTGCGGCGTCAGGGACGCGCGCGCGCGCTCGTGCTGGCCTTTGAGGAGGCTGCCCGGTTGCGCGGGGCTGAAACCGCGTTTTTGGAGGTGGCGGTCGGAAATGACCCGGCCCGCGCGCTCTACGCCGCCCTGGGCTGGCAGCCGCAGGGACGGCGCAAAAGCTATTACCGCCACCCGGACGGGCGTCCGGAAGATGCAGTGGTCATGACGCGGGCACTGGCCCCTGCGTCACCTTCCGACATTCGACCAAGCGGTTAAATTGCTATTGACCAGTTCGTCAGCTTTCGCCCTAATCGCCGCATCCGCAGGCCAATGGCCTGCCAACGGGCGCCCGCCAAGGGCACCATAACAGACCGGGAGATACTGATGACCCTGATGAAAAAACTGCTGGGCGCTGCCGCCTCGCTCGCGCTGACCGCCGGTCTGGCCCATGCCGATCCGGCGCTGATCTTCGACCTCGGCGGCAAATTCGACAAATCCTTCAACGAGGCCGCCTATGAGGGCGCCAAGCGTTGGGCCGATGAGACCGGCGGCAGCTACAAAGAGCTGGAAATGCAGAACGAAGCCCAGCGCGAGCAGGCGCTGCGCCGTCTGGCCGAAACCGGCGCCAACCCGATCGTGATGACCGGCTTTGCCTTTGGCGACGTGCTGAACTCGGTCGCCCCGGATTACCCGGACACGAAATTCGTCATCATCGACATGGTCGTCGATCAGCCCAACGTCTCCTCGGTGGTCTTTACCGAAGAGCAGGGCTCGTATCTCGTCGGCATGATGGCCGGTCTTGCCTCGAAAACCGGCACTGTCGGCTTTATCGGCGGCATGGACATTCCGCTGATCCGCAAATTCTCCTGCGGTTATGCGCAGGGCGCGAAAGCCGCCAATCCGGATATCAAATTCGTCGAGAACATGACCGGCACCACCCCGGCCGCCTGGAATGACCCGGTGAAGGGGGGCGAGCTGACCAAGGCGCAGATCAGCCAGGGCGCGGATGTGATCTTTGCGGCCGCAGGTGGCACTGGCATCGGCGTGCTGCAAACGGCGGCAGATGACGGCATCCTGTCGATCGGCGTCGACAGCAACCAGAACTACCTGCACCCGGGCAAAGTGCTGACCTCGATGACCAAGCGCGTGGACAATGCGGTCTATGATGCCTTCAAGGCGGGCACCGATGTGGCCACGGGCGTGCAGGTCATGGACCTTGCCAAGGGCGGCGTCGGCTATGCGATGGACGACAACAACGCCGCGCTGGTGAGCCCGGAGATGAAGGCGAAAGTCGACGAGGCCGCGGCCAAGATCGCTTCGGGCGAGATCGTGGTTCACGACTATATGTTGGACAACACCTGCCCGGCGATGTAAGCGCGCATGGCAGCGGCAGATATGATGGGGCGGCAGGAAACTGCCGCCCCCACCGTGGTTCCGGCCATTGAATTGCGCGGAATCTCCAAGGCCTTCGGGCCGGTTCAGGCCAACAAGGACATCTCGATCCGGGTGATGCCCGGCACGATCCACGGGATCATCGGCGAGAACGGCGCGGGGAAATCCACGCTGATGTCGATCCTTTACGGATTTTACAAAGCCGATGCCGGCGAGATCCTGATCGCGGGCAAACCCACCGCCATTCCCGACAGCCAGGCCGCGATCCGCGCCGGGATCGGGATGGTGTTCCAGCATTTCAAGCTGGTGCAGAATTTCACTGTGCTGGAAAACGTCATCCTCGGCGCGGAAGATGGGGCCCTGCTGCGCCCCAGCCTGCGCAAGGCCCGCGCCGCGCTGACCGATCTGGCGCGCGAATATGAGCTGAATGTCGACCCCGAGGCGCTGATTGAAGAGCTGTCGGTGGGCCATCAGCAGCGGGTCGAGATCCTCAAGGCGCTTTACCGGCAGGCCGATATCCTGATCCTCGATGAGCCGACCGGCGTGCTGACGCCGGATGAGGCCGATCACCTGTTCCGCATCCTGCGCAACCTGCGCGAACAGGGCAAGACGATCATCCTGATCACCCATAAGCTACGCGAAATCATGGAAATCACCGATACGGTGAGCGTGATGCGACGCGGCGAGATGACCGCCACGGTGAAAACCGCCGAGACCAGCCCCGAACAACTGGCCGAGCTGATGGTGGGCCGCAAGGTGCTGCTCAACGTCCACAAAACTCCGGCCAAGCCCGGCGCGGAAGTGCTGCGGATCGAGAACCTCAGGGTGGTTGATGCCGATAAGGTCGAGCGGCTGAAGGGCATTTCGCTCTCCATCCGCGCGGGCGAGATTCTGGGGATTGCGGGCGTGGCGGGCAACGGCCAGTCCGAACTGCTTGAAGTGCTGGGCGGTTTTGCCAAGGGCACTGGCAGCATCCGGCTGAACGGTGAGGAAATTGACCTGACCGGCACCTCCTCGGATGCCCAGACCCGGCGCGCGCGCGGCATTGCCCATGTGCCCGAGGACCGGCATCATCTGGGGCTGATCCTCGACTTCGCCGCCTGGGAGAATGTCGCCTTCGGCTATCACAACGCGCCGGAATATCAGAAGAACGCGCTGTTCATGGACAATGAGGCGATCCTGGCCGACACCAAGGGCAAGATGGAGCGTTTCGACGTGCGCCCGCCGATCCCGACGCTGGCGGCCAAGAATTTCTCGGGCGGCAACCAGCAAAAGATCGTGCTCGCCCGCGAGATCGAGCGCAATCCCGACCTTCTCCTGATCGGCCAGCCGACGCGGGGGGTGGACATCGGGGCGATCGAATTCATCCACAAACGCATTGTCGAGCTGCGCGACGCGGGCAAGGCGGTGCTGCTCGTCTCGGTCGAGCTGGATGAGATCATGTCGCTCTCGGACCGGATTGCGGTGATGTTTGACGGCCAGATCATGGGCGAACGGCTGCCCGGCGAGACGAATGAACGCGAATTGGGCCTGCTGATGGCCGGGGTGAAATAGACCGATGGAAAAGATGCCGAAATGGGCGGATCTCGCCCTGATCCCGCTCCTCAGCCTGATCCTGGCCTTTGCCATCTCGGGTCTGGTGATCCTCGCCATCGGGGAAAACCCGGTTGAGGCGCTGAAGATCATGATCGAGGGCGCGCTGGGGTCGAGCTATGGCTGGGGATTCACGCTCTATTACGCCACCAGCTTTGTTTTCACCGGGCTGGCGGTGGCGGTGGCCAACCATGCCGCTTTGTTCAACATCGGCGGTGAGGGGCAGGCGACGATGGGCGGCCTCGGGGTGGCGCTGGTCTGCCTGATGCTGCCCTGGACGCATTGGGCGCTGGCGCTGCCGGTGGCCATTCTGGGGGCCGCGCTGTTTGGCGCCGCCTGGGCCGCGATTCCCGCCTGGCTGCAGGCCAAACGCGGCAGCCATATCGTGATCACCACGATCATGTTCAACTTCATCGGCGCGGCGCTGCTGAACTATCTGCTGGTCAATGTCCTGCGCCCGGTGGGCAGCATGGATCCGGCCACGGCCCGCTTTCCGGCGGCCACGCATCTGCCGACGCTGAACGAAATGGCGGCGGGCATCGGCATGGTCTGGGGCAAGAACACCCCGGCCAATATCAGCTTTTTCGTCGCCCTGATCGCCTGCGTCGCGGTCTGGGCGCTGATCTGGCACACGCGGCTCGGCTATCAGATCCGCGCCTTTGGCAAATCGCAGCCTGCGGCGGTCTATGCCGGGATCTCGCCGGTGAAAATCACCCTCTATGCCATGCTGATCTCGGGCGGTCTGGCCGGGATGATGGCGATCAACAACGTCATGGGCGAATCCGAGCGTCTGGTGCTGAATTCGGTCGATGGCGCGGGCTTCATCGGGATTGCCGTGGCGCTGATGGGCCGCAACCATCCGTTCGGCATCCTGCTCGCCTCGCTGCTCTTCGGCTTTCTCTATCAGGGCGGCGGCGAGCTGGCGCTCTGGACCTCGATCCCGCGGGAACTGATCACCGTGATTCAGGCACTGGTGATCCTGTTCACCGGGGCGCTGGACAATATGGTGCGGATGCCGCTGGAGCGCGTCTTCCTCGCGCTCAACCGGAGGAAACGGGCATGAGCTATCTTGATCTGATCCAGATCCTCGGCTCGACCGTGCGGCTGGGGGTGCCCCTGCTGCTGGCCTGTCTGGCCGGGCTATACTCCGAGCGGGCGGGGATTTTCGACATCGGACTTGAGGGCAAGATGCTGGTGGCCGCCTGTTTCTCGGGCGCCATCGCGGCCGTCTCCGGCTCGCCCTGGATCGGCCTTGCGGCCGGGATCAGCGCCAGTCTGCTGTTTGCGGGCATCCACGGGCTGGCGGCCATCACCTTCCGCGGCAATCAGCTGATTTCCGGCGTGGCGATCAACTTTCTCGCCTCCGGGCTGACCGTGCTGATCGCGCAGAAATGGTTCGGTCAGGGCGGGCGCACCCCGCCGCTGTCCGGCGCGGCGCGGTTTGAGCCGATCATCTTGCCCGGCGCCCAGGCGATCAAGGACGTGCCCTTCATCGGGCCGCTCTATCACGGGCTGATTTCCGGGCATTCGGTGCTGGTCTATCTGGCCTTTGCGCTGGTGCCATTCAGCGCCTGGTTGCTCTATGGCACCCGCTTTGGCCTGCGGCTGCGCGCGGTCGGCGAAAATCCGGCGGCGGTGGACACGGCGGGGATCTCGGTCGTGCGGCTACGCTTTGCGGCGGTGGCCATTGCAGGCGTGCTCTGCGGGGTGGCCGGGGCCTATCTCGCCACGGCACTCTCGGCCGGGTTTGGCAAGGAAATGACCTCTGGCCGCGGCTATATCGCGCTGGCGGCGCTGATCTTTGCCAAATGGCGGCCCTGGTATGCGCTGGGGGCCACGATGCTCTTTGGCTTCTTGCAGGCGCTGGCGCTGCGGCCGGACTTTCTGGTCAAGCTCGCCGGGCTGACGGTGCCGACGCAGCTTCTGGAGAGCCTGCCCTACATCATGACCGTTTTCATCCTCGCCGGGTTCGTCGGCAAGGCAATCCCCCCCCGTGCCGGAGGCGAACCCTATGTCAAAGAACGCTGAGACCCTTGCCGCGCTGATCCGCGACCGGGCGGGCGCAGAGCCGCCGAAACTGGGGCTGATCCTCGGCTCGGGCCTTGGCCATCTGGCCGATGCGGTGGAGGGCGTGGCGATAGATTATGCCGATCTGCCGGGATTCCCGCATGCGGGGGTTTCGGGGCATAACCCGAAACTGGTGATCGGCACGCTGGAGGGCCAGCGCGTTGCGGTGTTCGGTGGCCGGGCGCATTACTATGAAAAGGGCGATGCCAGCGTGATGCGGCTGCCCCTCGAGGTGCTGAAGGCGCTCGGCGCGGAAAGCCTGATCCTGACCAATGCCGCCGGGTCTTTGCGCCCCGACATTCCGCCGGGCAATCTGATGATGCTGAACGATCACATCAACTTCTCCGGCTCCAACCCGCTGTTTGGCGAGCCGACGGATGCCCGCTTCGTCCCCTTGAGCGAGGCGCATGACGCGGCCATCCGCGCGGGTCTGGCCAAGGCCGCCGGAGCCGAGGGGGTCGAATTGGCCGAGGGGGTCTATTGCTGGTTCTCCGGCCCCTCCTTCGAGACACCGGCCGAGATCCGCATGGCGCAACGCTGGGGCGCCGATGCGGTGGGCATGTCGACGGTGCCGGAGGTGATCCTCGCGCGGTTCCTCGGGCTGCGGGTGGCAGCGGTCTCGGTCATCACCAATATGGGCGCCGGGCTGAGCACGGAAGCGATCAGCCATGAGCATACCAAGGCGATGGCACCTTTGGGCGCGGCCAAGCTGGAAAAGGTCCTGCGCCGCTATCTGCGCGATCTGGTCTAAGCCAGTGACCAGCGTTGAGATCCGTCCCGCGCGGGCCGAGGACCGGGCGGGCTGGCTGCCGCTCTGGCAGGGGTATCTGGATTTTTACCAGCAGACCCTGCCCGAGGCACAGACCGATCTGACCTTTGCCCGCGCGCTCGACCCTGCCGAGTCGCTGCATCTCGTGATCGCAGCGCGCAACGGGCAGTGTCTCGGCTTCGCCGCCTATGTCCTGCACCGCTCGACCTGGGCCGCGACCTGCTATTGCTATCTCGAGGACCTCTTCGTCGACCCCGCCGCGCGTGGACAGGGGATTGCTGCCGCCCTGATCGAGGGAGTGACCGAGGCGGCGCGCGCGGCGCAGGCCGAGCGGCTCTATTGGGTGACCGACGCGGAGAACAGGACCGCGCAAAAGCTCTATGACCGGCTGGCGACGCGCAGTTCCTTCGTTCAATACCGTCGCCCGCTCTGAGGCCGCTATCCGCCCAAAAGCGTCGCAAACAGCCGCCAAGTGCCTTTATTTATTGACGATAAGGTTGGTCGAGGATGCAGCTTAGCCACAGTCAGGCCTTCGTCTCCGGCCCATAGACGCTTTGGCCGCCAGAGCGTTTGACGCTGCTGCACATCCGGGCAAGAGTGGTAAAAAACCGCCGTCAGGGCCCTGATACATGCAGATCTACCTTCCGATTGCCGAAGTTTCGGTCAATGCCTATGTCCTGTTGGGGCTGGGCGGGATCGTCGGCATCCTGTCCGGGCTGTTTGGCGTTGGCGGTGGCTTTCTGATCACGCCCTTGCTGTTCTTCATTGGCATCCCGCCGACGGTGGCGGTGGCGACCGGCGCCAATCAGGTTGTGGCCTCGTCGGTCTCGGGCGTGCTGGCGCAGCTGAAACGCAAGGCGGTGGACATCCCGATGGGGCTGGTCCTACTGGTCGGCGGCCTCTGCGGTTCTGGCATGGGGATCTGGGTTTTCAACTTCCTCTCCGCGCTCGGGCAGATCGACCTCGCGGTGCAACTCTCTTATGTGCTGTTTCTGGGGCTGGTCGGGCTGCTGATGTTTCAGGAATCCCTGCGCGCGATGCGCCGGGCCCGCAAGGGCATCCGCAGCACCGGCAAGCGGCATCAGCATGGCTGGGTGCATAACCTGCCGCTGAAGATGAAATTCCGCGCCTCCGGCCTTTATATCAGCGTCATCCCGCCCTTTATCGTCGGGCTGTTTGTCGGCGTTTTGGGTGCGATCATGGGGGTCGGCGGCGGTTTCATCATGGTGCCGGCGATGATCTACCTGCTGGGGATGCCGACGAAAGTGGTGATCGGCACCTCGCTGTTTCAGATCCTGTTTGTCTCCGCTTTCACCACGATGATGCATGCGATCACCAACCAATCGGTCGACGTGGTGCTGGCGCTGATGTTGATCGTGGGCGGGGTGATCGGCGCGCAGATCGGCGCCCGGCTGGGGGCCAAGATGAAGGCCGAGCAGTTGCGGGTGCTGTTGGCGGCGATGGTCCTTCTCGTTGCGGGCAAGCTGGCGCTCGACCTTTTGATCAAGCCCTCCGAGGTGTTCTCGATCACCGTCACGGGGGTTGAATGATGCGCCGGATTGCCGTTCTCGCGCTGGCCGCGGCGCTGGTGCTGCCGGTCTCGGCACCACGGGCGGAAGAAACCGTGGTGGCGGGCCTCAGCCAGAACTCCATCGGGATCACCGCCAGCTTTGACGGTTCGCAAATCCTGATCTATGGCGCCGTGAAACGCGAGACGCCGATGCCCTTGGACAGTTCGCTGCAGGTGATTGTCACGGTGGAAGGGCCGCCGGGGGCGCTGACCATCCGCAAGAAAGAGCGGCGCGCCGGGATCTGGGTGAACACCGAAGCCGTGGGCGTGGCGGGCACGCCCAGTTTTTACGCCATCGCCTCCACCGCGCCCCTGAGCGAAATTCTGAACCCCGATGAAGATGTGCGCCAGCGCATCTCGATCCCCTTGGCGCTGCGCTCCTTTGACGGGCCGCTCGAGGTCTCGGATGCCACCCCATTCACCGAGGCGCTGCTGCGGATCCGTGAGGATGAGGGGCTCTATAACCTGAATGAAACCGGCGTCGCGCTGGAAGAAGAGACGCTGTTTCGCGCCGATTTCACCCTGCCCGCCAGCCTGACCGAGGGCGATTACAAGACCCGGATGTTCCTGCTGCGCGACGGCAAGGTCATTGACCAGCACCGCGCGGCAATCCATGTGCGCCGCGTGGGCCTTGAGCGGTTCGTCTATGCGCTGAGCCAGGAAAACCCGATGGCCTATGGCGCCATTTCACTGGTGCTGGCGGTGGTGGCGGGCTGGACGGCCTCGGCCGTGTTCCGGATGTTCAACAAATAGGCCGGATGGCGGGGCAACCCGCCCCGCCCGGCAGATCAGCCGCGCCCGACAAAGGGCATGTCGCGCGCCATGATGGTCATGTTCAGCACATTGGTCGACAGCGGCAGCCCCGCCATATGCCAGACCGCCTCGGCCACCTCGGTCGCGCTCATCATCGGCTCAGCGCGAACCGAACCATCGGCCTGCGTCACCCCGGTTTCCATTTTCGCCGCAAGCTCGGTGCGGGCATTGCCGATGTCGATCTGCCCCGCCGCGATGTCAAACGGACGCCCATCGAGCGCCAGCGTCTTGGTCAGCCCGGTCACCGCATGTTTGGTGGTGGTGTAGCAGACCGAGCCCGGCCGTGGCGCATGCGCCGAGATAGAGCCGTTGTTGATGATCCGCCCGCCCTGCGGCTTTTGCACCCGCATCTGACGGAAGGCGGCGCGGGCACAGTTGAACATGCCGGTCAAGTTCACCCCCAGCGTCGCGGTCCAATCCTCATAGGGGATCTCGTCGATCAGCCCGGCGGGACGCGACAGACCCGCATTGTTGAACAGGGCATCGACCCGGCCAAAGGCCTCTGCCGTGGCCATGAAGGCCGCCTCGACCGCGTGAATGTCGGTGACATCGCAGGGCAAGGCCAGGGCGCTGTGCCCCTCGGCCATCTCCAGCAAAAGATCGCCGCGCCGGGCGATCAGCGCGACATTCCAGCCCCCCGCAAGGAACCGCGCGGCGGTGGCGCGCCCGATGCCGGCACTGGCGCCGGTGATGACGATGGTCTGCATGTCAGAACGCCTTGAAGGTCATCGTGGTCAGCGTGCGGCTGATCCCGGGAATGTCAAACAGCTGCTCGTTCAGCCAATGGCCGACATCGGCCTCTTCGGGAATGTAGATCTTGGCGATCAGGTCATATTCCCCCGAGGTCGAGTAGAGCTCGCTGACCACTTCGCGGTCATAGATGGCATCCGCCACCTCATAGGTCTTGCCGGGCAGGCAACGGAACTGAACGAAGACGCAGCGCATGGGATCCCCCGAGTGATGTGGCCACGAGAGGGTGGCCGAATGGTTTGGGCAAAGCCTAGCCCCGGCGGCGGCCGGACGAAAGCCCGATCACTCTTCTTCGCGGATCAGCTGCAGCGCGGCGGCCGGGCGCGGCAGATCCTCTGTTGAGAGCGGTGACGACGGGCGCGAGAGGCGGTTGCGCACCACCCACAAGAGGCGGTTCTCTGCGCGGGTGATCGCCACATAGGCCAGACGTTTCCACAGGGGAATCCCCGCCTCATTGCGGCCCGCGCGGGCGGCGGCGTAAAGGTCAGGCGCAAAGACCTGCACCGTATCCCATTGGCTGCCTTGGGCTTTATGGATGGTCACCGCCGCGCCATGCAAAAACGCGGCCCCCATGCGGGCGGCATAGGGGATGAAGGGTTCCTCTTCATCCGGCAGCTCGATTTTCACGATCGAGGCCGCCGAGATGCGCGGATCTTCCGCCCCCATCACATGCAGCCGCGAGAAGCCGGGCTTTTTGCCGGGCCCGAGATAGATGACCTGCGCGCCCTTGATCAGGCCGCGCGCCTCCAGATCAATCCGCTTCTTGCGGTGTTTCAACGGCAGTTCGATCCCGTCGCAGATCAAGGGCTCGCCCGGCAAAAGCGCGTCCATCGGCGCGCCATGCGCGTTGCGGAAGGCCTGAATCAGCCGGATGCGGGTGGCGTTGCGCCAGACGAGAACCGGGCTGCGCGCCATCAGATCGCTTTCCACCCGCTCGGCCCAGACCACGCGGGGATCGCGTTTGGCGGCATCCTCGACCATCCGCTCAAACCGCTCAAAGGTCAGGCTGTCATCGGCCAGCGCATGGGCGAGATCCAGGATCGGATTGTCCGCCGTTTGCCGGTGGATGCGGTGCAGGATCAGCTTGCGATCCTCATGCAGCCGGTCAAATACCATTTCACCGGAAAGGCCGACCGGGGCCAACTGCGCCGGATCGCCGAACAGGATCAGGGTCGGGAAAATCTCGCGCAGATCGTCGAACTGCCGCTCGTCCAGCATCGAGCTTTCATCGACAAAGCCGATATCCAGCGGATCTTCGCGCCGCTTCCAGCCCCGGATGAAATCCGAGCCGCGCAGACCCGCCGAGGCCAGCGCCGCCGGGATCGACTTCACCGTCTCGTAAAACGCCTTGGCACGGTCGAGCGCCTCTTCGGTCAGCCCGTTGATGCCGAGCATATCCACCTTGGGCCGCTCGCCCTGCCCGGCCAGCCATTCGGCGATCTTCTCATATTCCGGGTCATAAACCGGGGTGTAGAGAATGCGGTGAATGGTGGTGGCGGGCACACCACGGTTGCGCAAGACGCTGGCCGCTTTGTTGGTGGGGGCGAGAATGGCAAGCGTGCGCTTGTCCTTGCGCTTTTTGCCCTCGAAGTCGCCCGAAACAATCTCGATCCCGCAGGCTTCGAGTGCGCGGTACAGCTCGGCCAGCAGCAAGGTCTTGCCCGAGCCCGCCTTGCCGATCACCGCCAGCACCCGGTTCGAGCCGGGATCGGAATCGTAGCTTCCCGAGAGGATATCAACCCCAGCCGCCTCCAGCGCAGCGGCGATCCGGTCCCAGGCCTCGGCCTGATCCTCGGAGAATTGCACCGTCAGTTTCGGGGCGGGCTGGGGGAAAAGATCGCTCATGGCGGCGACCATAAGGCCGGGCGGCGGGCGGGGGAAGAGGCGGCGCACCGGCAGGGGGCCACCTCGGGGCACAAAAGCCGCGCGCGGGGACCCTCGGGGGCAAATAATAAGACCCGGCACCCTTTCGGGGCCGGGTCATGCTGGATGCTGAGGGTGGGACTTAAACCTCAGTGTCCAAGGCATCTTCCAAGGTGCGCAGCCCGGCGCGCGGGCTTTGCACCAGCACGGCCATATTGCCGGGCTTGTGCTGATTTTTGTACATCTTCATATGGGCTTGCGGAATTTCGGCCCAGGGGAACACCTCGGACATGCAAGGATCAAGCCGACGTTCTAGCATCAGCTTGTTCGCCGCCGATGCCTGTTTGAGATTGGCGAAATGGCTGCCCTGCACCCGCTTCTGGTGCATCCAGAGATAGCGCACATCAAAGGTCAGGTTAAAGCCGGTGGTCCCGGCACAGATCACCACCATGCCACCGCGCTTCACCACGAAGACCGAGACCGGGAAGGTCGCTTCGCCGGGGTGCTCGAAGACCATGTCGACATTGTTGCCCTTGCCGGTGATTTCCCAGATCGCCGCGCCGAATTTGCGCGCTTCCTTGAACCAGGCATTGTATTCCGGCGTGCCGACGGTGGGCATCTGGCCCCAGCAGTTGAATTCCTTGCGGTTGATCACGCCCTTGGCGCCCAGACTCATGACAAACTCGCGCTTGTCCTCTTCCGAGATCACGCCGATCGCATTGGCCCCCGCCGCGTTGATCAGCTGGATCGCATAAGAGCCGAGGCCGCCCGAGGCCCCCCAGACGAGCACATTGTCGCCGGGCTTCAGGATATGCGGCCGGTGGCCAAAGAGCATCCGGTAGGCGGTGGCCAGCGTCAGCGTATAGCAGGCGCTTTCCTCCCAGGTCAGATGCTTGGGACGGTGCATCAGCTGCTGCGCCTGCACGCGGGTGAATTGCGCGAAAGAGCCATCGGGGGTCTCATAGCCCCAGATCCGCTGGGTGGGCGAGAACATCGGATCGCCGCCGTTGCACTCCTCGTCGTCGCCATCGTCCTGATTGCAGTGGATCACCACCTCATCGCCGACTTTCCAGCGCTTCACCTTGTCGCCCACCGCCCAGATGATGCCCGAAGCGTCGGAACCGGCGATGTGATAGGGCGCCTTGTGGCCGTCAAACGGGCTGATCGGCACGCCAAGACCGGCCCAGATGCCGTTGTAATTGACGCCCGCCGCCATCACCAGCACCAGCACCTCATGGCTGTCGATGCTGGGGGTATCGACCACCTCAAGCTGCATCGCCTGATCCGGCTCGCCGTGGCGCTCACGCCGGATCGCCCAGGCGTGCATCTTGGCGGGAACATGACCCAGAGGCGGCATTTCACCCACCGCATAGAGATCCTTCACCGGAGCGTCATACGGGGCAATCTCGGGCTTCACATCCAGAGCCATATTCTATCCTCCATCAGATGCCGCGGCGCAGAATCGGCGCGGATTACCTGATGAAATACTTTTGGCCGCGCAACAATGCAATCCTTAAGTTTTGCTTTTTGAAATTTTATAACCCAGCGGATGCAGAAATTCTTGCTGCGCATGAAAAAACGGGCAGCTTTCGCTGCCCGTCCGGATCGCCATGCCGCAGATGCACGGGTCAGTTATAGGTGAAAGTGCCGAGTTCGCAGACGTTCACATTCTGGCGGACCAGCTCATCGCCGTCCTCAAACACCGCCTTGAAGTCAAATTTGCAGTAGCCCGACGAATCGTTGAAATTGATCATCACGCTGGAGCCGGATGGCAGCACATCGGCGCCCAGAATATCTTCCTCCCAGGAGTCCGTGCCTTTGTTGGACCCATAAAATTCGGTCATCGTATAGCCGGTGTTGTTCACAATCTTGACCCGCCGGTCGAGCGCAAGGGTCGGCACGGCAGTGGTGGCGATCAGCAGTCCCGCCACAAGGATCGACCTGATAGACATCGTCATTCTGTTACCCCCCAAATGCGGCGCAGACACATCACGCCGCTGTGATGATCTGTGATCGGGCGTGAGGTAAAATCAACCAGAATCTTCAAATGCGGCATTGCAGCGCCGCGCCGCATCGCAGCGAATTGACAGGGACACATTATTTCGCATAATCGGGGAGTATGCGAAACATTCTTACCGCAAGAAGCGAGATCCGGCATGAGCGAGACAATGGCACCGCAACCAATCCAGCGTGACAAACCCTGGCTGTTCCGCACCTATGCCGGGCATTCGACGGCGGCGAAATCCAACGCGCTCTACCGCGGCAATCTGGCCAAGGGGCAGACCGGCCTGTCGGTGGCCTTCGATCTGCCGACCCAGACCGGCTATGACAGCGACCATGTGCTGGCGCGCGGTGAGGTGGGCAAGGTGGGGGTGCCCGTCTGCCATCTGGGCGATATGCGGATGCTGTTTGACCAGATCCCGCTGGAGCAGATGAACACGTCGATGACGATCAACGCCACCGCGCCCTGGCTGCTGGCGCTCTATGTGGCGGTGGCCGAGGAACAGGGGGCGGATGTCGCCAAGCTGCAAGGCACGGTGCAAAACGACATCATCAAGGAATATCTCTCGCGCGGGACCTATATCTGCCCGCCCAAGCCCAGCCTGCGGATGATCACCGATGTGGCGGCCTATACGGCGCGGGCCTTGCCGAAATGGAATCCGATGAACGTCTGCTCCTATCACCTGCAAGAGGCGGGGGCGACGCCGGAGCAGGAGCTGGCCTTTGCGCTGGCGACCGCGGTGGCGGTGCTGGATGACCTGAAGGCCAAGGTCGATCCCGCGGCTTTCCCGGCGCAGGTGGGGCGGATCTCGTTCTTCGTCAATGCGGGCATCCGTTTTGTGACCGAGCTGTGCAAGATGCGCGCCTTCACCGAGCTGTGGGATGAGATTTGCCTCGAACGCTATGGCATTGCAGAGGAAAAATACCGCCGCTTCCGCTACGGCGTGCAGGTCAACAGCCTCGGGCTGACCGAGCAGCAGCCGGAAAACAACGTCTACCGGATCCTGATCGAGATGCTGGCGGTGACGCTGTCGAAGAACGCCCGGGCGCGCGCGGTGCAGCTGCCCGCCTGGAACGAGGCTTTGGGCCTGCCGCGGCCCTGGGATCAGCAATGGTCGCTCCGGATGCAGCAGATCATGGCCTATGAGACCGATCTGCTGGAATTTGATGACCTTTTCGACGGCAATCCGGCGGTGGAGCGCAAGGTGGCGGCGCTGAAAGAGGGCGCGCGGGCAGAGCTGGCGACGCTGGAGGCGATGGGCGGCGCGATTGCGGCCATCGATTATATGAAATCACGTCTGGTCGAGAGCAATGCCGCGCGGCTGGGGCGGATCGAGGCGAATGAGACGGTGGTGGTCGGCGTCAACCGCTGGCAGGCGGGCGAGCCTTCGCCGCTGACCGCCGGTGATGGCGGCATCATGGTGGTGGAACCGGGGGTCGAGGAGGATCAGATCGCGCGGCTGAACGCCTGGCGCGCCACGCGCGATGCGGGCGAAGTGGCCGCCGCGCTGACCGCCCTGCGGGCCGCAGCGACGGCGGGCGAGAACATCATGCCCGCCTCGATCGCAGCCGCCAAGGCGGGGGCGACCACCGGCGAATGGGCGGGCGTGATGCGGCAGGTGCATGGCGAATACCGCGGCCCGACCGGCGTGTCGCAGAGCCCCTCCAACCGCACCGAGGGGCTGGAGGATATCCGGGCGGCAGTGGATGCCGCCTCGCGTCGCCTGGGCAAGCGGCTAAAATTCGTGATGGGCAAACCGGGCCTTGATGGCCATTCGAACGGCGCCGAGCAGATCGCCTTTCGCGCCCGCGATTGCGGCATGGACATCACCTATGAGGGGATCCGGCTGACGCCCGAGCAGATCGTGGCCCGCGCCGGGGAAGAGGGTGCGCATGTGCTCGGGCTCTCGATCCTTTCGGGCAGCCATCTGCCGCTGATCGAAGAGGTGATGGCGCGGATGCGGGCGGCGGGGCTGGAAATTCCGGTGCTGGTCGGCGGTATCATCCCCGACGAGGATGCCGCGACGCTGCGCGGTTTTGGCGTGGCGGCGGTCTACACGCCCAAGGATTTCGAGCTGAACCGGATCATGATGGACATCGTGGCGCTGGCGGCACCGGAACCGATCGCGGCGCAATGAGCCATGCTCTGCGCGGAGGCCCGAACCAGGGCCTCCGGCGGGGATATTTGGCCGAAGCAAGCCCTAGTCGCGCAGCAAGAGGGCCAGCGCGACGAGGGTTGCGCCGAGGCCGGGCAGGATGATCCAGCCGGGGCCGGATTGGCCCAGCGCGGTTTGCCACAAGATGACCCAGACCGGCGTCAGATAGGTATAGGCCATCACTTTGGCCGAGGGCAGGCGCTGGCTGGCATATTGCAGGATCATTGCCGAGGCGGCGGTGGCGAAGACCGCCGTATAGACAATGGTGATCCAGACAACGGCGGGCAGTGCGGCCCAATCCGTCGCGGCGATGTCGCGCAGGCTCCACAGGCCCAGAAGAATGGTGGCGGCGGTGAGAATGCCGCTGGTGAAAACCGGGGCCGGTTCACCGCGGTTCAATTTGCGCACCAAGGGTGTGTAGAGCGCGTGGCCGACGCAGCCGAGGAAATAGATCGCCTCACCCCGCCCCAGATCAAACCGCAGCAGCGCCGCCATATCACCCCGGAAAATGACCCAGAGCGCGCCACCCGCACCCAATGTCAGTGCCAGTGCGATTCGCGCGGTCATCCGTTGGCGCAGCAGCAGATAGCCAAAGCCCGCGGCGATCAGCGGGGTCAGCGTGAAAACCGCCGAAACGGAAACCGGCGCCGCGGTTTTCAGCGCCTCGAACATCAAAACGAAATAGAGGGCGTAGAGCAGCCCCAGAATCGCATAGCGCCAGGGGGCGCGGAACGGATCTGCCCTGCCCGGGCGCGGCTCTGCCTCCCCCTGCGCGCGGGCGGCACGCATTTGAAACAGCGCGAGGCCGATCACCAATCCCGCGGCCAGCGCAAACCGCATGGTGTTCAGCGCCGTGGGCGTAATAAGGGGCGCCGTCAGCGCCCCCAGAGAGAATGACCCCGCGACCAGCGCAGAAAAGGTCAGCATGGCCAGATGGCCGCGAAAGGCTTGGCTCATCCGGGAATCAGCTCAACCGTGCCGTTTTGCTGCTGCCCGTGCCCCGCGGCGGCACCGGCAGGTCCTCCTGACAGCTGTTCGCGGCACGCTTCAGGGCGCTGAGCGCCGCCTGAACTTTCGGAGTCCGGTGCAAATCAACATGCGTCACCAACCACAGCGGTGCGGACCATTCCATCTGCGGCGCCATCACCTCGACCAATTCACTGTGCGGCTGAGCATCCAGCACCGACAAAAAGCCGATGCCAAGCCCCCCCACCACCGCGGCGAGCATCGCCTCTTGCTCATTCGTGCGCATCACCACGCGGTCATTGGGCACCCGCTCGGCCAGCCAGCGGTAATAGGGCGCCCGGCTTTCGGGGTTCTCGGGGCCGACAAAGCGGTGCTCCACCAGCTCTGCCTCGGTGCTTGGCATCCCGTGCTTGGCCACATAGGAGGGCGCGGCATAAAGCGCGGTGTGCCGGTCAAACAGCGGCTGCACCACATTGTCCGGCTCGCTCGGGCGGGTGCCCGCCCGAATGGCGACATGCGCCTCGCCATATTCCAGCCGGAACACCCGCAGATCCGTAATATAACGCAGCAACAGGCCGGGGTATTCATCCGACAGCCGGATCAGCGCCGGGACCACCATTGCCGACAGCGTCGGCAGGCCCGTGATGATCAACTCGCCCGCCACCTCCTCGCCCGCACCCGCGATGCGCGCCGAGAGCTGAGCGAACTGGTCTTCGGTGGTTTGCCCGACCGCCAGAAGATACCGCCCCGCCTCGGTGGGGGTGTAGCCGCGCGGGTGGCGTTGAAAGAGCTTGGCGCCCAGCCGCGCCTCCAGCGCATCAATGTGGCGGATCACCGTCGCATGGTGCACGCCCAAGACTTCAGCGGCCCCTGACACCGTGCCAATCCGCGCCACCTGGAAAGCTGTGCGGATTTCATCCCAATTCGTGAAACTCATTGTCCTAACGCCTCTCTGGCGGTTCCGAAATGTAACAGCCGTGTGATGTGCAATTTTGAACAGCATACCATCCGTTTCGGGAACTAGAAATAGCGAACTGAACGGTCTATTTCACTTCTCACGAGGCGACGAGAACCGAACCTTCCCGCCCCCGACATTCGGATCCCAGAAGGATCCACCACAGAGAAAACGGAGATTACCAATGCGTATCAACACTTTCGTCACTTCGGTGGCCTTTGCAGTCATGGCTTCTGCAGGCTTTGCACAATCGATCAACCCCGGCGTTGCCCAATTGGCAGCCCAGGCTGGTGTGAACCCGGCAAACTACAGCCAGGCCCAGATCGTTGAACTGATCAACGCGCAACGCGACAACGATTCTACCACCGTCAACGCCATCCTGGCCCAAGGGAAATCGGGCGTCACCGCGTCCACCGCGTCGCAACCCTCGACCGGCAATGTGCAACTGGCCCGCCTGGCAGGCGTTGCGCCCGGCCAATACACCAACGCCGAACTGTCGCAACTGGTCGATGCCCAGCGTGACGGCGACGCCGAAACCGTTGCGTTCATCCTGAACCATGGCAACCGCGACACCACGGAATCGGCGACCAATGCAGGCCGTCTGCAACTGGCCAGCATCGCCGGCGTCAACGCCGCCGACTACACGCTGAGCCAACTGACCGACATGACCGCCAGCGACTGAGCGAAAGCCTTCGTCACCTCGGCCGCGCAAAATTGCCGTGCCGAGGCGACGGAACCCAGACTGCACTGCGTTTGATTTGACACGAACGCGCAAAGAATTCCGAGCCCGCCCCGACCACAGCTTTGCCAGCGCCTGCAACTTTCTGGCAGCGCCGACCGTAGCTCACTCCAGACGGCTCGAACAAATGACGCGGCAGAACCGTAAGACCGCGCCCATCACAACCGGACCCTCAGTTGGTCCAACTTATTGAAAAGTGGAGTAATACCATGCTTATCCGTACCTATGCCGCTTCGGTGGCCCTGATCGTCATGTCTTCGGCCTCCTTTGCACAATCGGTCAACCCGGGCGTTGCGCAGCTCGCTCTCGAAGCTGGCGTGAACCCGGGCGCCTACAGCCAGGCCCAGCTCGTCGAACTGCGCGACGCTCAACGTGACAATGACGCCGAGCGCGTGGCCTTCATCCTGAGCCAGAGCGCAAGCACCAGCAACGCGACGCTGTCCAGCTCGTCGCAACCGGCGCAAGGCGTTGCGCAACTCGCCAAACTGGCAGGTGTTGAGCCGGGCGCTTACACCCAGTCCGAGCTGATCCGTCTGCGCGACGCTCAGATCAACAACCACCCGGACGTGGTGAGCTATATCCTCAGCCATGAGGACCGCATGGACGCCAATGGTGCCAGCGCGGGCAAAGAGCAGCTGGCGAAACTGGCCGGGGTCAATGCTTCGGATTACACGCTGGCGCAGCTGACCGACATGACCACGATCACGCGCAACGACTGAACAGGCCGGTAGGGCCCCCTCCCCGGCCTGACCGCCTCCCGCCTCTCTCCCGGCGTTTTACCCGGGAGAGAGGCCGGTAAGACCCCAAACCCCCTCCGGCAGCGCCGCAGGGGGTTTCTCTGTGCGAAAATGCGCAGAACGCCCCCGGACCTTCTGTGCAATCACCCACAAGACCGGTGCGCAGATGGCAAATTGCGTTTTTCAGGCCAAAGCGCATTTTGAGGGCAGAACACAACCCACCCTCCCCCATACAGGAATTTGACCATGACCAAGATCCTCCGCATCGACTCGTCCATCAAAGGCCCGGCTTCGGTGACCCGCAAAGTGGCCGACAAGATCATCGCCAAACTGCTCGCCGATAACCCCAGCTCGGTCGTGACCGAGCGTGACGTGGCCAACGGCGGCGTGCCGCTGATTGACGGCACCTGGATTGGCGCCGCCTATACGCCGAAAGATGCCCGCAGCGCCGATCAGGCCGCGACGCTGGCGCTCTCGGACGAACTGATCGCCGAAATCAAGGCCGCTGACGTGCTGGTCATCGGCATGCCGGTCTATAACTTCGGCATCACCGGCCCGCTGAAAGCATGGATCGACCAGATCGCCCGCGTCGGCGAAACCTTCCAATACACCGAAGCCGGTCCGCAAGGCCTGGTTCAGGGCAAACGCGCCATCGTGGCCTATGCGTCGGGCGGCGTGCCGTTTGGCTCGGGCTATGACATCGCCTCGACCTATCTGCGTCAGGTCCTCGCCTTTATCGGGGTGACCGATGTGGCCTTTGTGGCCGCAGAGGGTGTGGCGATGGACGAAGCCGCGGCCGTCGCCCGTGCCGAAGCCCAGATCGCCGAACTGGCCGCCTGAGCCATCCCGGTTCTGCCGCATATATATAGAGACAGGGCCCCGGTTGACTCCGGGGCCCTTTTTCCTTAAGTCAGCCAAGATTCCCGAGGGCCTTACTGCCTTCGGTCCCCGCCGCAGGCAGGGATCGCCGTCCGTCAGCGCGTTGCGCCCACGGGCGCGATTGTCGTTTGCCCCATGCTTCGGGGCCCCGAACCCGCCGGTCTCCCGGCACGAAAGTCGCGCCGGATCTCCGGCATCTGCCCCAGGCCTAAGGAGGGCCGCGAAATGTTCGAGAACCTGTCCGAACGCCTTGGTGGCGTCTTCGACCGGCTGACGAAACAAGGCGCGCTGTCCGAGGCCGATGTCGCGACTGCGCTGCGTGAAGTCCGGGTCGCTCTGCTGGATGCCGACGTGTCGCTCGCCGTGGCGCGCGATTTCATCAAGGCGGTGGAAACCAAGGCCAAGGGGCAGGCTGTCACCAAATCGGTGACGCCGGGCCAGCAGGTCGTGAAAATCGTTCATGACGAGCTGATCGCGGTTCTGGCCGGGGATGGCGAATCCGAAGCGCTGAAAATTGACAACCCGCCCGCCGCGCTGCTGATGGTGGGTCTGCAAGGCTCGGGGAAAACCACCACCACCGCCAAACTCGCCAAACGCCTGACCGAAAAGCAGGGCAAACGCGTGCTGATGGCCAGCCTTGACGTCAACCGTCCGGCCGCCATGGAGCAGCTGGCGATTCTGGGCACGCAGATCGGCGTTGATACGCTGCCGATCGTGCCGGGGCAAAAGCCGGTGGACATCGCCAAGCGCGCCAAGCAGCAGGCGAACCTGGGTGGCTATGACGTATATATGCTGGACACCGCCGGCCGTCTGCACATCGACGAAGTGCTGATGGACGAGGTTCAGGCGGTGCGCGACATCGTCAACCCGCGCGAAACCCTGCTGGTCGTCGATGGTCTGACCGGGCAGGACGCGGTGAATGTGGCCACCGAATTTGACGGCAAGGTCGGCATCTCCGGCGTCGTGCTGACCCGGATGGACGGCGACGGCCGTGGCGGCGCCGCGCTGTCGATGCGCGCGGTCACCGGCAAGCCGATCCGTTTCGTCGGCCTTGGCGAAAAGATGGATGCGCTCGAGGTATTCGAAGCGCAGCGCGTCGCGGGCCGCATCCTCGGCATGGGCGACATCGTCGCGCTCGTGGAAAAGGCGCAAGAGACCTTTGAGGCCGAGCAGGCCGAGCGGATGATGAAGCGCTTCCAGAAGGGTCTGTTCAACATGAACGACCTCAAGGGACAGCTGGAGCAGATGCTGAAAATGGGCGGCATGCAGGGCATGATGTCGATGATGCCGGGCATGGGCAAAATGGCCAAAGCCGCCGAACAGGCCGGTTTTGACGACCGCTCGATCCGCCGCCAGATCGCTTTGGTCAATTCGATGACCAAGAAAGAGCGTGCCAACCCCGATCTGCTGGCCGCCTCGCGCAAAAAGCGCATCGCGGCGGGGGCAGGTCTCGATGTGGCCGAGCTGAACCGGCTCTTGAAAATGCACCGCCAGATGGCCGACACGATGAAAAAGCTCGGTAAAATGGGCAAAGGCGGCATGCTGAAACAGGCGATGGGCAATATGATCGGCAAAGGCGCCGGTCTGCCGGATGCCGCGCAGGGCCTCGACCCGGCGAAAATGGAAGAAGCCGCCAAGATGCTGGGCCAGATGGGCGGCAAGCTGCCCGGGGGCCTCGGTGGTTTGCCGGGCCTTGGCGGGCTGAAACTGCCGGGCGGCCTGTCGGGGCTGGGCAAGAAAAAATGACCCAAGCCAACAGCCAGCCCATGTCGGAGGCCAGCATGACCGAGACCACCCTGAGCGATGACGCGGTCCGCGCGGCACAGATCCTTGCGCGCCACCGCGCCAGCATCGACCGTCTGGATGCGGTGCTGGTGTTTACTCTGGCCGAGCGGTTTGCCCATACCCAGGCCGTGGGCCGCCTGAAAGCCGAGCATGAGCTGCCCCCCTCGGACCCCGCGCGGGAAGCCAACCAGATAGAGCGCTTGGAACGTCTGGCGGTAGAAGCCGACCTCGACCCAGAATTTGCCAAGAAATTCCTCAACTTCGTGATCTCGGAAGTCATCCGCCACCACGAAAAGTTGCAGAAATAACCGAAAAACCGAAGACCCGAATGCCGGGGCACCTGCCCCGCCCACAGCCAGAATAGGAGATACTGATATGGCTATGAAAATCCGCCTCGCCCGTGGTGGCTCGAAAAAACGCCCGCACTACTCGATCGTTGCGACCGACAGCCGCATGCCGCGCGACGGCCGTTTCCTTGAGAAACTGGGCACCTACAACCCGCTCCTGGCCAAAGACAGCGAAGAGCGCGTGAAAATGAACATGGAGCGCGTTCAGTACTGGATCGCCCAAGGCGCGCAGCCGACCGACCGTGTGGCCCGCTTCCTCGAAGCCGCTGGTGCTGCGCCGAAAGCCGAACGCGCCAACCTGAAAAAGGCCGTTCCGGGCGCGAAAGCCACCAAACGCGCTGAAGAAAAAGCCAAAAAAGCAGCTGCTGCAACCGAAGCTGCCGAGTAATCGGACGCGTCAGATCTTGCCCCTCGCCGGGCAAGATTGCACAAAGATCCGGCCGGGCGGTGCTTCCGCCCGGCTGTTTCGTGAAAGGAACGGCCATGAGCAGCAAAGACAGAACCTGTGTCGGCGCCATCGCGGGCGCCTTTGGCGTGAAGGGCGAAGTGCGGCTGAAAAGCTTTTGCTCGGTGCCCGAAGACATCGTGCACTATGCCCCGCTCTGGACCGAGGACGGCAAGCGCAGCTTCGGCGTCACCCTGACCCGGCCGGTGACCGGCGGCCTTGGCGTGCGGATGACTGGCATTGCCACCAAGGAAGAGGCCGATGCGCTGAAAGGCGTGACCCTCTGGGCCGACCGCGACAAACTTCCGCGCCTGCCCGATGATGAATTTTACCATGCCGATCTGATCGGCCTCGCGGTCTATGACACCGGTGGGGTGCTGCTGGGTGAAGTGCGCGCTGTGCATGACCATGGCGCGGGCGATATCCTTGAGGTGTACACCCCCGGCGGCAAATCGACCCTGCTTTTGCCCTTTACCCGCGCGATTGTGCCCACGGTCGACCTGACGGCCCGGCGCATCATCGCCGATCCGCCCGAAGCCACCGAGTAGGCGCATGACGCGGCTGATCCTGCATCCGGGGTTCCACAAGACCGGCACCTCCAGCGTGCAAGCCGCGCTGAAGGCCAACCGCGAGCGGTTGGGCACAAGGGTGCATGTCGCGCTAAAGGCCGACATCCTGCCGGTGACCGAGAGCGCGCGGATCTGGTCCAAGCGGCGCGGGCGGCTGGATCTGGGCCTGATGCAGGGGTTCTGGGCGGAATATCTTGAAGAATTGCACCTCGGCCCGCTCGATTGCCTGATCGTCTCGGCCGAGGATCTGGCGGGGCATATGCCGGGGCGGATGGGGCTGACGCACTATGATGCCACCCCCACGCTGATCGCCGCACTCTGCGAAACAGCACAACTGGTGCTGGGGGCGGGCAGCGAGATCACGGTGCATCTCTCGACCCGCGCCGCCGCGCCCTGGATCGAAAGCCTGCATTGGCAATATCTGGTCAACACGCCGCTGACCGAGGATCTGGCGACCTTCACCGCCAATCTGCCGGAGGCGGCCGATCACAATGCGATTTTCGACGCCGTCAAAGATGCCCTGCCCGCCGGGGTGACCGCGCAGATGATCGCGCTTGAGGACAGCACCGCAATGGCACAGGGGCCGGTGACGCCGCTTCTCGATCTGGCCGGGGTCCTGGACGAGCGCCGCGCCAGCCTGCGCCCCACGCCCCCTGCCAATGCCCGCCCGCGCCTGCCGGGGGTGGACCTGCCGCAAGCGCTGCTTGATCTCAACCGAGCGGGCCTGCCCCGCACCACGCTGACCGCAGAGAAAAAAGCCCTGCTGGCCAAGGCCCGAAAGGCACAATCGGCATGACCGACGAGACCGATCCCCACACCCCGGACACAGTCCCCGGCGCCGATGCCGCCCCCGAAGGCCGGGCGCTTGGCCAGAAGTCGCACGGCACCGTGGCATCTCCGCAAAAATCGCACGGCCGCCTCAGCATCTCGGCCTCGCTGAAACCGCGCGAGCTGATGACCGACACACCGCGCGTCAAAGGCGCCTGGTGCGCCCGCATCATCACCCTTTTCCCCGAGGCCTTTCCCGGCACGCTCGGCCTCAGCCTGACCGGCAAGGCGCTGATGGAGGGGCTCTGGGCGCTGGAAACCATCGACCTGCGCCCCTTTGGCGAGGGCAAGCACCGCAATGTGGATGACAATCCCTCGGGCGGCGGCGCGGGCATGGTGCTGCGCGCCGATGTGGTCGGCCGCGCGCTGGATCAGGCCGCCATCGGCACCCCGTTGGAGCGTACCAAATGGCCGGTGATCTTCATGTCGCCGCGCGGCAAACCGCTGACGCAGGAAATGGCCCAGCGCTATAGCCAGGCGGACGGAATGACCATTCTCTGCGGCCGTTTCGAGGGCGTGGACGAACGCGTGATGGAACATTACGGCATCGAAGAGGTCAGCATCGGAGATTTCGTTCTGACCGGCGGTGAGATTGCAGCAAGTGTCTTGATCGACGCGACAGTCCGGCTTATACCCCGCGTGCTTGGGAATCAGGCGTCCACCGAGGAGGAATCTTTCTCGGACGGGCTTCTGGAACATCCTCAGTACACAAGACCCACCACCTGGAACGGCCGCAGCATCCCGGAAATTCTTCTGTCCGGGCATCATGCGAAAATTGCCACCTGGCGGCGGACCATGGCCGAAAGGCTGACCAAGGAAAGACGACCTGATCTCTGGCGGGCGTTCTGTGCAAAGCACAGAAGGGACCCGGGTGAAGACCAAGAGCTCTGAGGCGGCGCACACTTCGGGGGTAAACCCTGAGCAATTGAAAGGACTTGCGATGAACCTGATCGCGCAAATCGAAGCCGAGCAAATCGCTGCTCTCGGCAAGACTATCCCGGACTTCAAAGCCGGTGACACCATCCGCGTTGGCTACAAAGTGACCGAAGGCACCCGTTCGCGCGTGCAGGCTTATGAAGGCGTCTGCATCGCCCGCAAAGGCGGCTCGACGCTCGCTGCTTCGTTCACCGTGCGCAAAATCTCGTTCGGCGAAGGCGTGGAACGTGTGTTCCCGCTCTACTCGACCAACATCGATTCGATCGAAGTTGTGCGTCGTGGCCGTGTGCGTCGCGCCAAACTCTACTACCTGCGCGACCGTCGCGGTAAATCGGCCCGTATCGCCGAAGTCACCAACTACAAACCCAAAGCCTGAGGACCGGGATCATGAGAAAAGAAATTCACCCCGATTACCACTTCATCAACGTCAAGATGACCGATGGTACCGTGTTCCAGGTGCGTTCGACCTGGGGCAAAGAAGGCGACCAGATGGCGCTGGACATCGATCCGCTGGCACACCCGGCCTGGACCGGCGGCAACGCCCGTCTGATGGACACCGGCGGCCGCGTGTCGAAGTTCAAG
This sequence comes from Phaeovulum sp. W22_SRMD_FR3, assembly GCF_052113705.1. Taxonomy (NCBI): domain Bacteria; kingdom Pseudomonadati; phylum Pseudomonadota; class Alphaproteobacteria; order Rhodobacterales; family Paracoccaceae; genus Phaeovulum; species Phaeovulum sp. W22_SRMD_FR3. The sequence continues at coordinate 81,574 of NZ_JBGQOG010000009.1, forward strand.
AACAAATACGCCGGCCTGGGTTTCTGATCCCGCCGCATCTGTTCCGAAAGGCCCGCGCTTCGCCGCGGGCCTTTTGCGTTGAAGGAGCCGCGACGCAAAGTTCAATGCCGCCGACGCCACCCCCCCTGCGCAACGCTCAAAAAAGAACCGTGCCGAGAAAACACGCCCCGGCAGATCCGAAAACGTGCAACCTGCACTTTATCTGACCGCCCTGTCGATGGTTGCGGACTCTCCCGATCTTGACCAAAGCCGAACCCAGCCCCCATTTGAGAGCCCTGTTGATGAAAGCGATACATTTTTCCTGCCTGATCAGCCTGTCCCTGCTGCTCCCCGGCCCGATTTGCGCGCAAAACTTCACGGTCACAAACCAGCTTGAATCCGGCCAATGGGGCTGGCCCAGCGGTGAAAACAGCTGCGCCCAAAACCCCCAAAGCCTGCGCTTCTCGGCCGATCTGAGCACGATGACCTACAGTTGGGCGCATACTCACGACCCCTCAGTCTATCGTGTCGTCACCCTGACAGACACCGCTTTCCGCAGCCGGATCGAGGGCGAAACCCGCCTTACCGAGGCGGGAAACCCGGTTGAGTGGGATTTGCGAATGGTTGATGCCAACCACTTTTGCTGGCATCGCGCGGATTGGCCGCCTTTGGCCTGTACGAAGATGTTGGAACGCTGCAGTACCGGAAATTCATGAACGGCATTTTCCCCCGGCGAAAACCCGCCAATGCTTCCCTTGCCTCTCCCCACAACATATAGTGTCCCGAACGCTGGGGGGCAGCGCGGAACAAGAACAGACAAGAGGTCGTCGGTGGCGCATATCATCGTTGTGGGCAATGAAAAGGGTGGCTCGGGCAAATCGACCACCTGCATGCATGTGGGCACCGCGCTGGTGCGCATGGGCCACCGGGTCGGCGCACTCGATCTTGACCTGCGGCAACGCAGCTTTGGCCGCTATGTCGAGAACCGCAACGCTTTCATGGCCCGCGAAGGGCTGGATCTGCCCAGCATCGACTACCGCGACCTGCCAGAGGCCGACGGCGCCACCCTCGATCCCGGCGAGAACCCGTTCGACCACCGCCTGTCCACCGCCGTTGCCGCGCTGGAAACCGAATGTGATTTCATCATCATCGACTGCCCCGGCAGCCATACGCGGCTGAGCCAAGTCGCGCATTCGCTGGCCGACACGCTGATCACCCCGCTGAACGACAGCTTCATCGACTTTGACCTCTTGGCCCGCGTCGATCCCGAGACCTCCAAGGTCATCGGCCCCTCGATCTATTCGGAAATGGTGTGGAACGCCCGCCAGCTGCGCGCCCGCGCGGGCCTCAAACCCATCGACTGGATCGTGCTGCGCAACCGTTTGGGCGCCCAGCAGATGCACAACAAGAAAAAGGTCGGCGCCGCGCTCGAGCAATTGTCCAAACGCATCGGCTTCCGCGTCGCCCCCGGCTTTTCAGAGCGCGTCATCTTCCGCGAACTCTTCCCCCGCGGCCTGACCCTGCTCGACCTCAAGGATGTCGGCGTTGAAAACCTGAACATGTCGAACATCGCCGCCCGGCAGGAATTGCGCGACCTGATGCTCGAGCTGAAACTGCCCGGCGTCACGCCGGCCTTCTGACAGGGTCAGCGGGCCGCACGCACGAAGAGCGCCGCCCGGCTGCGCGGCATCAACCGCGCTTCGGCGGTGGCCAGCGCCCGGAACCGCGCCTCGACCACCGGCGCCAGCCCGCGATTGCCAAAACCGAACATCTGCAACAGCGACAAAGCGAGCGACATACTGGGTTCCTCCATTGGACCCCCTTGTTTTCGCGCGGCAATCCGCCCGCCAAAGGGCACGACCCCGGCATTCACGCGGCATTTTCGGGCCAGATTAAGGCACGGCTTTTCTTCTTGGTCAAAATACCTCGGGGGAGACGCCGCAGGCGGCGGGGGCAGCGCCCCCTTCTGCCCCGCCTCACACGGTGTGCAGATAGAGGTCATAATCCACATCCGCGATGGTCCGCGCCACCCGCGCATATTCCGCCGCTTTGATCGCGGTGAAGGTGCGGTGCATATCCTCGCCCAAAGCCTCGCGCAGAAACGCCGAGCCTTGCGCCGCCCGGATCGCCTCGCGCCAATCCCCCGGCATCGGCAAAAGATCACCCTCGGTGTCATAGCCATTGCCGGTGGTTTCCGGCCCCGGATCAATCCGCTCGGCCTTCCCCTTCCGGATTGCCGCCAGCACCGTCGCCGCCACCAGATAGGGGTTGGCATCCACCCCCGCCGGGCGGTGCTCAATCCGCCGCGCCCGCAGGTCCCCCGCCGGGATGCGCAGCGCGACCGAGCGGTTGTTCACCCCCCAATTCGGCGTCACCGGCGCATAGCTTTGATTGGCAAACCGCCGCCAGCTGTTGGCATGCGGCGCAAAGACCAGCATGCTCTCGCCCATCGTGGCGCGCAGCCCGCCGATCGCATGGCGGATCGCCGGGGTCCATTGTCCCTCCTCGGCCGCCGCCTCTGCAAAGACGTTCTCCCCCGCCTCATTCTGCATCGAGACATGGAAATGCATGCCGGAACCCGCATATTTCTCCACCGGCTTCGCCATGAAACAGGCGGTCACCCCGTGCCGGCGCGCCTGCAGCCGCACGATGCGCTTCAGCCGCACCAGATCATCCGCCGCCTGCAAGACATCGGTCCGGTAATGCAGCGTCAGCTCATATTGCCCGGGCGCATATTCGGAAATCACCGTCTCGGCCTTGATGTCCATCAGCGCCGCCGCGCGATAGATGTCAGAGAACAAAGGCTCCATCCCGTGCAGATGGTCCACCGAATAGACCTCGGTCTTGTCCGAGCGGCGCCCATCCAGCACCGCCGCCGCCGGGCGCGCATAGCCCTGTTCATCGAACTTGGGATCGAGGAGGAAAAACTCCAGCTCAAACGCCCCCGCCGGATGCAGCCCCTCTGCCGCCAGCGCCGCCACCTGCCGCACCAGCGCGTGGCGCGGGTCCGAGGTCATCACGCTGCCATCCAGATGGAACATGCTCATCAACAGCTCGCCCCGCGGCGGCGTGGTGCCATGCATCGCCTTCAGCGTACCGGGGATCGGCCAGGCGCGCAGATCGCCATCGCCCTGATCCCAGATCAGCCCGGTCTCATGCACATCCTCGCCGCAGATATCGAGACCGAGGATCGAGATCGGCAGATGCCGCCCGCCGGTGTAAAGCCCCATCAGCTCGTGCCGGCGGATGATCTTGCCGCGCCCGATGCCATTGGCGTCGGTCAGCACGATGTCGAAGGCCTCGATCTCGGGATGCGCGTCCAGAAAGCGGGCAGCTTCGTCGGGGGTCGAGCCGGTGGGAGAGGTGGTCATGTCAGAATCTTTCAGTCGAAAAGGCGGTCCAGCGTGGCCGAGAAAGCCGCGATCAGACGGGTGATCTGCGCGCGGCTGGTGGCCGGGCTGACCAGCATCATATTGTGGAAAGGCGCGATCAGGCAGCCCTGGTTCAAAAGATCGGCGTGGATGGCGGCCTCCAGTTCCGGGACATGCGCGGCGGCGGCCTCACTGCCATTGCGCAGGGGCTCCGGGGCGCAGATGAACTCCACCCGCGCGCCCACCCGCGCCACATGCCAAGGGGCGCCATGCGCGGTAATCGCCCGTTCAAGGCCCGCCGCCAGCAGCCGGGCGCCCGCGTCCATACGGGCATAGGCCCCGGGCGTCATCACCTCCGAGAGACAGGCGCGCAGGGCCGCAAATTGCAGCGGATTGGCCGAGAGGGTGGTGCCCATGCCGGAATGCCCCGAGGGCCGCGCGGCGTCATAGGTGGCAAAGCGGGCGGCAACTTCGGCGCTCATTCCCCAGACGCTGGCGGGCAGGCCCCCGGCGACCGGCTTGCCCAGCACGAAGATGTCCGGCTCCAGCCCGTGAACGGCGGTGTAGCCGCCAAGCCCGGAGGAGATCGTATGCGTTTCATCAATGACCAGCAGCGCGCCATGGCGCCGGGTCAGATCACGCAGCCCGTCGTGAAAGCCCGGATCGGGCAGCACCATGCAGGAATTGGTCATCACCGGCTCGGTCAGCACAGCGGCGATGTCGCCGGTGGCGAGGGCGGCCTCAACAGCGGCCAGATCGTTGAATTCCACCGCCACCGCGCCCTCGGTCAGATCGGTGCCCTGCCCGACAAGGCCGGGCCGCGCCACGGTGCGCCCACCGTCAAGACAGACCATCACCTCATCCACCGTGCCGTGGTAGCAGCCGTTGAACACCAGCACCTTGCGCCGCCCGGTCACCGCCCGCGCCACCCGCAGGGCAAAGCGGTTGGCATCGGTCGCGGTGGTGGCAATCTGCCAGCGCCGGGGGCCGAACCGCTGGTTCAGGAGCTGCCCCACCGCCAAAGCATCCTCGGTCGGCAGCATATAGGTAAGGCCCCGCCCCGCCTGCGCCCGGATCGCCCGGGCGATCGGCGCGGGCGAATGGCCAAACATTGAGCCAGTGTCGCCAAGGCAGAAATCATCAAGGTGATGGCCGTCGATGTCGGCAAGCCGCGCGCCGCGTGCCCGCGCGACCAACATCGGAAAGGGCTGCGGCCAGTCGCGCATCCAGTGCATCGGCACATCGGCGAGATAGGCCCCCGCCCCCTCGGCCAGCGCGGCCTGCGTGCGCGGCCGCGCGGCGGCATAGGCCCGCGCCGCCTCTGCGCGCAAAGCCTCGGTCCGCGCCCGCGAAACTCCGGCAAAATGCTCACTCATCCGCATACCCCAGATCACCCGCCGCCAGATCAGCATGCGGCCCCGGCAAGGTCAATCGCCCTCGCGAGGCGCCTCTTTGGCAGCCGCTTACTGCGCCTTGTGGTGATCGGCCAGCGCCGCCGCGGCGGTGTCAGTCCCGGCGGTGAAGGTGGCCCAGTTCTGCTCTTCCGGCGTCGCATCGGGTTTGCCCGCCGGGGGCAGATCCTCGGCCTTCCACAGCAGATGCATGTTGGCCTTGGAGATGAAATGCGCCGTGATCGGCGCGGTCAGGAACAGGAAGAGGGTGATCATCAGCTCATGAAAGGTGAATTTGCCCTCATGCACCCAGAACCACAGCATCGAGGCGAGGAGCACCCCCCCCACCCCCACCGTGGTCGCCTTGGTCGGCGCATGCAGCCGCATCATCGGGTCGCGCAGTTTGACCAGCCCGTAAGAGCCGATGAGGCCGAAGACCCCCGCAATGACCAGAAGCGCCGAGATGATGATATCCGCGATCAGTTCCATGATGCCCTCACTCGATGATGTCGCCGCGCAGGATGAATTTCGCGTAGGCCACGGTCGAGACAAAGCCGACCATGGCGAACAGGACCGAGGCCTCAAAGAACATCGCCGAGCCTTCGTCGATGCCGAACAGGATCAACAGCGCGATGACATTGATCACCATCGTATCGAGCGCCAGCACGCGGTCCGTCACCCCCGGCGCGCGCACGACGCGGAAGAGGTTGAAAAGCAAAGCCAGGCCAAAGCAGCCATAGGCAAAGGTCAGGGCATAGTGGATCATTCGAAAATCTCCTTCAGCCGGGCCTCGTAGCGGGCCTTGATGTCGTCACGCACCGCAATCGGGTCCGGCGCATGCAGGCAATGCACGAGCAGCGAATGCCCGTCCGCCGACAGATCGGCGGTGATCGTGCCCGGCGTCATGGTGATCGTGCCCGCGAGAACGGTGATCGCCTCCGGGCTGGTCACGTCGAGCGGCACGTCGATCCAGGCGGGCTGGATGTCCTCGTTCTTCATGAACAGGATAATCTTGGCCACGGTGATATTGGCGACCAGAATGTCATAAAGCACGATGCAGACATAGCCGATGATCGCGCGCGGATTGCGCAACCGGGGCCGGTCGGGCCAAAAGGCGGCGGTCAGCATCGGAATGAAGATCGAGAGGATCACCGCGAAGACCAGGCTTTCCTTGGTCAACTGGTTCACCAGCATCAGCCAGACCACGATCAACAGGATCGACAGATGCGGGTGCGGGAAAATCTTGCGCAACATCTTGGCTCTCCCCTATCCGGCCACGCCGAGCACGGCGGCAATATAGGCGCCCGGTGCATGGATCTGTGCCGCCGTCTCACGCAGCCAGGCGCTGATCGGACCGGCGCCCAGCGTCAGCACCACCAACACGCCCAGCAGCGCCATGGCCGCGGTGATCGCCAGCGCCTGCGAGGGGGCGGGCTCCAGCGCCTCGGCCTCGGCCGCGCCCTCAACCTCATAAGATTTCCAGAACACCATGCTGCCCGAGAGACCAAAGCCCATGATGGCGATCAGCGAGGTGACGAGGATCGCCGCCCAGTAGATCCAGACCTCGGGCGAGGGCCGCAGTGCATCCATGATCAGAAGTTTGCCAATAAAGCCCGACAGCGGCGGCATCCCCGCCATGGCGATGGCCCCGGCAAAGAACATGGCGGCCAGCAGACCGTGATTCACGATCGGGGCGGCGGGCACCAGCGCCAATTCGGTGGCCCCCCGGCGCGCGCGCACCAGATCGACAATCAGGAACAGCGCGGCGGCGGCAAAGGTGGAATGGACCATATAGTAGAGCCCGGCCCCGGTGGCCGCCTCGGTGAATTGCGCGAAGGCGAGCATCATCGTGCCGACCGAGCCGATCACCGAAAAGGCCACCGTGCGGCCCATATCCCTGGCGCCCAGCACCCCCACCATGCCGATCACCAGCGTGATCAGCGCGGCGGGTTGCAAGAGATCGGTGGAGAGAGAGCCGAGCGTGCTCTCGGGTCCCACGGCCAGCGTGCCCATCCGCAGGATCGCGTAGATACCGACCTTGGTCATCACCGCAAACAGCGCCGCCACCGGCCCCGGCGCGTTGACATAGGTGCCCGGCAGCCAGAACTGGAACGGCACCAGCGCCGCCTTGATCGCAAAGACCATCAGCAAGAGCACGATGCCCACCCGCAAAAGCCCCGTCTCGCCCGCCGGGATCTGCGCGATTTTCACCGCCAGATCCGCCATGTTCAGCGTGCCGGTCACCGAGTAGATCGTGCCCAGCGCGAACAGGAACAGGCAGGAGCCCGCGAGGTTATAGACGACATATTGCACGCCCGCCCGCAGCCGGTTCTGGCCACCGCCATGGATCATCAGACCGTAAGAGGCGATCAGCAGCACCTCGAAGAAGACGAAGAGGTTGAAGGCATCGCCGGTCAGAAAGGCGCCGCAAATGCCCATCAGCTGGAATTGCAGCAGCGAGTGGAAGTGCCAGCCTTTGGCGTCCCAGCCCGAGCCGATGGCATAAAGCACCACCGCCAGCGCCAGCAGCGCGGTGATCAGCACCATCAGCGCCGCCAGCCGGTCCAGCACCAGCACGATGCCGAAGGGCGCCTCCCAATTGCCAAGCTTGTAGACCTCAACGTGACCATCCGAGGCGAGGATGCAGAGGAAAATCGCAATGGCCAGCAGCGCCAGCGTGCCCAGCACCGAAAACACCCGCTGCAGGATGATGTCATGCCGCATCCACAGCACGATGATCGGCGCCAGCACGGCCGGCAGCACGACGGGGGCAATGATCCAGTGGTTCATGCGCGGCCCTCCCGCTCGGCGTCGCGTTTGGCGGCACGCTCTGCCGCCTGATCCGCCTCGGGCGTCATGTCGATACGGTCATGTCCGGCCAGAATGAACGAGCCCAGCGACATCATCACCACAACCGCCGTCATCCCGAACGAGATCACGATGGCGGTCAGCACCAGCGCCTGCGGCACCGGATCGGTGTACCCCTTGGCCGCGTCATCCAGAATCGGCGGCATGTTGACCACCAGCCGACCCGCGGCGAAGAGGAAAATGTTCACCGCATAAGAGAGCATTGCGGTGCCGAGAATGACCGGAAACACCCGCAGCCGCAGGATCAGATAGACCCCTGCCGCCGTCATCGCCGCCACGGCGCTTGCCACCAGAAGTTCCATGGCTCAGCCCTCCACTTTCGGGGTCACGACGGGATTGATCCCGGTCGCCCCGGTGCTGTCATCCTCGCCCGACGAGCCTGCCCGCCGCGCCAGACGCGAGAGCGAGGCGAGCGAGAGCATCACCGCACCGATCACCGTCAGGAAAACGCCGGTGTCAAAGCCCATTGCGGTGGCCAGCTCAAACTTTTCCAGCCCCGGGATTTTGAAATAGCCAAAGGCCGAGGTCAGGAAAGGACGGTCCGCAAACCAGGCGCCGAGGCCGGTGATCCCCGCCGTGATCACCCCAAGACCGATCAGCACGTGGTAGTAGACGCGCAGCCGCTCCTGTGTCCAGGCAAAGCCCGAGGCCATGTATTGCATGACCAATGCGATCGCGACGACCAGACCGGCGATGAAACCGCCCCCCGGCGCGTTGTGCCCGCGCAGGAAGATGAACAGCCCCACGGTCAGCGCCACCGGCATCATCATACGGGTCACCACCACCAGCATCAGCGGATGTTTGTCGCCCGCGCGGTTCTGGTCCGGTTTCCAGGCGATCAGCTTGCGCAGCCCCTCGCCGTTCATCAACACCTCGGTCAGCGCGAAAATCGCCAGCGCGGCAATGCCCAGAACGATGATCTCGCCGTAGGTATCATAGCCCCGGAAGTCGACAAGGATCACGTTGACGACGTTATGACCACCGCCGCCGGTATAGCTGTTGGCAAGGTGATACTCGGAAATCGAGGGGAAGGCGAAATCGCGGCGCATCAGCGCATAGATCAGCCCGCCGATGCCAATGCCGCAAACCGAGGCCACGGCCATGTCAAACAGCCGCTTGGAGCGGTGGCTTTCCACAATGGTCTTTTTCGGCAGGAAGTTCAGCGCCAGAAGCAACAGGACCACCGTCACCACCTCGACCGAAATCTGGGTGAGCGCGAGGTCGGGGGCCGAGAAATAGACGAAAGCCACCGAAACGATCAGCCCGACAATGCCGATCAGCACCAGCGCCAGCAGGCGGTTGCGGTGGAAGGCGACCATGCAACCGGTGGCGGCAATCAGCATCACCCAGCCAAGAAGCGGAATGATGCTGATCGGCATCATCGCCCGCGTCGGTTCACCAAGTTGTCCGCCCATGAAGGCCCAGATCCCGGCGGCAACCGTGGTGATCGAGAAGATCAGCAGATAGCGGGTCATCGCGCCATTGTGCAGCGTGTTCGTCAGATCCTGCGCAACGCGGCTCACGGCGGACATCAGCGCGTCAAAGATGCGTTTCGCCTCGGGACGCGGCGTTGCCTCCCACAGGCGGTTCAGCGGCGCATGGCTGAGCACGAGGGCCAGACCGCCGAGCACCGCAATCACCGACATCAGAAGCGCCGGGGTCAGCCCGTGCCAGAGTTTGATATGCGCGTGCACCGCATTGCCGGTGACCGCCCCCGCCGCCATATCGACGAAGGGCGCGCCAAAGGTCATCGGCATCAGACCGATCAGCACCACCAGCACCACGAGGAAGGCGGGCGCGCCCCAGAGGCCAAAGCCCGGATCATGCGGCTTGTTCGGGTAATCCGTGCGCTGCGGCCCAAAGAAACTGTGCGAGATGAAGCGGAAGGAATAGGCCGCCGAGAAGAGCGCCGCGATGGTCGCCAGCAGCGAGACAATCCAGGGGTTGCCCGCCCAAGCGGTGTGCGACACCTCTTCGAGCATCATCTCTTTCGACAGGAACCCGTTCAGCAGCGGAATCCCCGCCATCGACAGCGCCGCCAGCGTGGCGATCACGAAGGTGATCGGCATCAGCTTGCGCAGGCCACCGATGTATTTCAGGTCGCGGCTGCCGACCTCATGGTCGATGATCCCGGCGCTCATGAACAATGCCGCCTTGAACGTGGCATGGTTGATGATGTGAAACACCGCCGCCACCGCCCCGGCCTCGGTGCCCAGCCCCAGAAGCAGCGTGATCAGGCCCAGATGCGAGACGGTGGAAAAGGCCAGCAGGGATTTCAGGTCATCCTTGAACAGCGCGATCTTGGCACCGATCAGCATGGTCACAAGGCCCACGGTCGCCACGATGTAAAACCATTCCGGCGTGCCCGAGAGCACCGGCCAGAGCCGCGCCATCAGGAACAGCCCCGCCTTCACCATGGTGGCCGAATGCAGATAGGCCGAAACCGGGGTGGGCGCCGCCATTGCATGCGGCAGCCAGAAGTGGAACGGAAACTGTGCCGATTTTGTGAAAGCGCCCAAAAGGATCAGGATCAGCGCGGGCAGGTAATAGGGCGAGGCCTGAATCGCCTCTTTGTGCTGCAGGATCTCGGAAATGTCATAGCTGCCGGCAATACCGCCCAGAATCAGCATCCCCGCGATCATCGCCAGACCGCCCATGCCGGTCACCGTCAGCGCCATCCGCGCGCCCTGCCGCCCCTCGGGCAGATGTTTCCAATAGCCGATCAGCAGGAAGGAGGAGAGCGAGGTCAGCTCCCAGAACACCAGCAAGAGCAGGATATTATCCGACAGGACAATGCCCACCATCGCGCCCTGAAACAGCAGCAGATAGGTGTAGAACTGGCCCACCGGGTCGTTCTTGGCCAGATAGAACCGCGCGTAGATGATGATCAAAAGGCCGATGCCAAGGATCATCGTGGCAAAGAGCATGCCCAGACCGTCGATGCGGAAATTGGCGTTCAGGCCCAGCTGCGGCAACCAGTCGAACCGGGCGCTCACCGTGCCGCCCGCCATCACGACGGGCAGATGCAGGAGCAACCCCAACAGGGCCAGCGCTGTGGTACAGCCCGCGGCAAGCGCCGCCACATTGCGCCCGGCGCGGATCAAAAGACCCGGCAACAGGGCTCCCAGGAAGGGTAGAGCGACGATAAGGGCTGGCGTCATCGGCAACGGGTCCGTTCTTAGGGTCGTTATGAGGGGCGAGGGCCTTGGGCGCGAAGTGCTCTTTAACTGATTTACCCCCCCCCGACTGTCAAGCGAAAGCGACCCGAAAGCCGGGGCTTTCGGGTCGCAAGATACTCGTTACGCAACGAGGGAGCTCAGAAATCGTCGCCGAGATAGGCGGTCAGAGCCGCCGTGGTGCCCTCGGCCCAGATCCGGTCCAGCCAATAGGCAAACCGGGCCGCCACATGGGCATCCTGACCGAGATCGCCGTAGACCTCGGCCATCGCCAACCATTCGGCCGGATCGGCCTTGGCGCGGCGGGCACGGGCCTGCAACATCTCCCAGTTCGGGTCATTGGCTTCGGTCACCGCACCGCTGTCGGTCGTGCCCTCGCAATAGCGGCACCAAAGCGCGGAGAGCAGGATCAACCCCTCTGCCGCACCGCCCGCCGCGCGCTGATCGCGGATGGAGGGGATGATGAATTTCGGCTGCCGGTTCGAGCCATCAAGGCAGAGGCGGCGCACGGTATCGGCCACCTCTGGATTGGCAAAGCGGTTGATGATCAAGGCTTTGTAATCATTCAGATCTTGCCCCGGAACCTCCGGCACGATCGGCAGGACTTCGGTGGTCTCCACCTTGTCGAGGAAGGCCCGGATCAGCGGGTGTTCCATCGCCTCATGCACGAAGTGAATGTCCAGCAAACCGCCCGGATAGGCGATGATCGCATGGCCGCCATTCAGGATGCGGATCTTCATCGTCTCGAACTTGTCGACATGCGGGGTGAAGGTCACACCGACCTTTTCCAGCGCCGGACGCCCGGTCGGAAAATGGTCCTCCATCACCCATTGGCGGAACGGTTCGCAGGTGACGGGAGAGGCATCCTCCAGCCCGAATGCCGCCGCCATCGCGCGCTCTCGCGGGCCGGTGGCGGGGGTGATCCGGTCCACCATCGAATTCGGAAAAGCGACATTTGACATGATCCATTCCGCCAGCTCGGCGTCGATCAGACGGGCCAGCCCGACCACCGCATCGCGGGTGACGCGGCCATTGTGCGGCACGTTGTCACAACACATGACGGTGAAGGGGGCCACCCCCGCGCCGCGCCGCGCGCCCAGCGCCGCCACGATGGCGCCAAACACCGTATCGGGCGTTGCAGGGTTGGCCGCATCCTTGGCAATATCGGGATGCGAGGGGCTGAAGGTGCCGGTTTTGGGGTCGATATAATAGCCGCCCTCGGTCACCGTCAGGCTGACGATGCGAATCGCGGGGTCGGACATCGCCTTGATCAGGCTGGCGTTTCCCGCCTCAACCGGCACAAAGCCCGCCATCGCACCGATGATCCGGGCGCTGTGATTGCCCGGCTCCAGCTCGGTCACGCTCGACATCCAGTCCTGCGCTTCCAGCGCGCTGCGCATCTTGGCGTCGCCCTCGCGCACCCCGGCCCCGAGCAGGGCCCAGTCATGCCCCTCGCCCAGATTGAACAGGTCATCGAGATAGACCGCCATATGCGCGCGGTGGAAATTGCCGCAGCCGACATGGACGATGCCGGGGGTCAAAGCGGCGCGGTCATAGTGCGGGCGGGCGACATTCGCGGGCAGGTCGCCCAGCGTGGCATTCGAGATTTTCATGTCAGCTCATCCAGTTTCCGCCGTCGACGTTATACGTCTGGGCAACGATGTAATCGGCCTCGGGCGAAGCGAGGAAAATGGCCATCCCGGTCAGATCCTCGGCCCGGCCCATGCGGCCAAAGGGAACCGCCTCGCCCACCAGCTTTTTCTTCTCGCCGGGGGCGCGGTTCTCGTATTTGGCAAAGAGCGCATCGACGCCGTCCCAATGCTCACCATCAACCACGCCGGGCGCGATGGCATTCACATTGATGCCGTAGGGGATCAGGTTTAGCCCCGCGCTTTGCGTCAGGCTGATCACCGCCGCCTTGGTGGCGCAGTACACCGCCACCAGACTTTCGCCCCGGCGCCCGGCCTGGCTGGCCATGTTGATGATCTTGCCGCCGCGCCCTTGGGCGATCATCAGCTTTGCCGCCGCCTGCATGGTGAACAACGTGCCCGCCACATTCACCGAAAACAGCCGATCATAGCTTTGCCGGGTTATCTCGGCGATCGGGGCCGCGTCAAACAGCGCCGCATTGTTGATCAGGATGTCGATGCCGCCGGTGGCGGCAATCTCGGCAAAGGCCGCGTCGAGGCTCTCTTGCGAGGTGACATCGAGGCGCAGCGCACGGGCCCCTGCCCCGATGCTGGCGGCCGAAGCTTCAGCCGCCGCCAGATTGATATCGCCCAGAATGACCTGCGCGCCTTCGGCCGCATAGGCCTTGGCAAAGGTCAGGCCGATGCCGCGCGCGGCGCCGGTGATCAGCGCGATTTTCCCCTGAAGCCGCATCAGCGCACCGCCAGCCCATCGGCACCAAAGCGGTGCAGATTCGCCATATCCGGCGTCAGATAGACGGTGTCGCCATGGTGGAACGAGACCTCGCCGCTGGTGCGGACGTTGAGCAGACCATGCTCGGTGCTCACATGCAGGAACGTGTCCGACCCCAGGTGCTCGGAGACGCTGACCTTGCCCTGCCAGAGCCCCTCGGTCGCGGAAACCGCCGTGTGCTCGGGACGGATGCCGATTTCATGCGCGCCGTGTTTCGCCGCTTCGGCGCCGCCGATGAAGTTCATCTTCGGGCTGCCGATAAAGCCCGCCACAAAGCGGTTGCGCGGGGTGCGGTAGAGCTCCAGCGGGCTGCCCACCTGCTCAATCCGCCCGGCCTGCAGGACGACGATCTTGTCGGCCATGGTCATCGCCTCGACCTGGTCGTGCGTCACATAGATCATCGTGGTCTTCAGCGTCTGATGCAGCTCGGAAATCTCCAGCCGCATGTTCACCCGCAGCGCCGCATCCAGGTTCGACAAAGGCTCGTCAAAGAGGAAGGCGCCGGGGCTGCGCACGATGGCGCGGCCAATGGCCACCCGCTGCCGCTGCCCGCCCGAAAGCTGGCCCGGACGCCGCTCCAGATAGCTGGTCAGGTTCAGCACTTCCGCCGCGCCGTTCACCTTGGCGTCAATCTCGGCCTGCGGCAGACCCGCCATTTTCAGCGGGAAGGCGATGTTCTTGCGCACCGACATATGCGGATAGAGCGCATAGCTCTGGAACACCATCGCCAGACCACGCTTGGCAGGCTCCAGCCCGGTTGCATCGACACCGTCAATCTCGATCCGGCCGGCCGAGGTATCCTCAAGCCCGGCAATCAGCCGCAGCAGGGTGGATTTGCCGCAGCCCGAGGGGCCGACAAAGACCACGAATTCGCCGTCATTGATCGTGAGGTCCAGCGGCGGGATCACCTCGGCTTCACCAAAGCGTTTCGTGACGCCTTTGAGTTCAATCTGTCCCATGATCTTTCCTTATTTCACCGCGCCGAAGGTCAGGCCACGCACCAATTGTTTCTGGGAGAACCACCCGAGAATCAGGATCGGCGCGATGGCGAGCGTCGAGGCCGCCGAAAGTTTCGCGTAAAAGAGGCCCTCGGGGCTGGAATAGCTGGCGATGAAGGCCGTGAGCGGCGCGGCTTTCGCGGCCGTCAGGTTCAGCGTCCAGAAGGCTTCGTTCCAGGCGAGGATGATGTTCAACAGAAGGGTCGAGGCGATGCCCGGCACGGCCATTGGCGTCAGCACATAGAGGATCTCGGCTTTCAGCCCGGCACCGTCCATGCGCGCGGCCTCCAGGATCTCGCCGGGGATCTCCTTGAAATAGGTGTAGAGCATCCAGACCACGATCGGCAGGTTCATCAGCGCCAGCACCACCACCAGCCCGCTGCGGGTATCGAGCAGCCCCAGATCGCGGAACAACAGGTAGATCGGCACCAAGACACCCACGGCGGGCATCATCTTGGTCGAGAGCATCCACATCAGCACGTCTTTGGTGCGCGGGCCCGGCACAAAGGCCATGGCCCAGGCGGCGGGGATGGCGATGACCAGCGCCAGGATGGTCGAGCCGCCCGAAATCACCACCGAGTTCCAGAAATGCCGGAAATAGTCCGAGCGCGCCTGCACCGTCACATAGTTTTCCAGCGTCCAGTGGAAGAACAGGAATTTCGGCGGGCTGGCGATGGCATCGCCCTCGGATTTGAAACTGGTCAGGATCGTCCAGAGGATCGGGAAGAAGATCACGATCCCGATGGCCCAGGCGAGCGCGGTGAAGGCGGCCTTGCGGCGGGGGGAAACAGCACGTGCCATGGCTCAGCTCTCCAGATTCTTGCCGATCATCCGCATCAGGAAGATCGCAACGATATTGGCCAGAACCACCGCGACAATGCCGCCCGCCGAGCCGCCGCCGACGTCGTATTGCAGCAAGGACTGCATGTAGACGAGGTAGGTCAGGTTGGTGGATGCCGTGCCCGGACCGCCATTGGTGGTCACCAGAATTTCGGCAAAGGTCGACAGCAGGAAGATGGTCTGGATCAGGATGACCACGGTGGAGGCGCGCGCCAGATGCGGCAGCATGATGTAGCGAAAGCGCGACAGGACACCGGCGCCGTCCATCTCGGCGGCTTCCAGCTGTTCACTGTCGAGGCTTTGCAGCGCGGTCAGCAGAATCAGCGTGGCGAAGGGCAGCCATTGCCAGGCCACGATCAGAATGATCGAGGCCAGCGGCGACTGGCTGAGAAAATCATAGGGCTGCATCCCCAACGCTTTCGCCGCGAAGGCGAAAAGGCCGTTCACCGGGTTCATGAACATGTTCTTCCAGACCAGCGCCGAGACGGTGGGCATGACGAAGAACGGCGCGATCACCAGCACCCGGACGATCCCCTGCCCCCACATCGGCTGATCCAGGAGGATCGCCAGCAACATGCCGCCAAAGATGGTGATGACCAGCACCCCGCCCACCAGCAGCAAGGTGTTCACCAGCGCATCGCTGAACGCGGGATCAGAGAGGAAATAGCGGTAATTGAGCAGACCGACGAAACGCTCGGTGCCGGGCTGAAGCAGATTATAGTGCTGAAGCGAGAACCAGATGGTCATCGCCAAGGGCACGATCATCCACAAGAACAGCAAGACGACCGCGGGCGAGATCATCAGACGCCCCGCGATGCGGGAAGCTGAAGTGGCCATTGGGGAACCTCGTGAAGGATTAAGGACCGGAAAAGACGGGCCCGGGGGCGGCGACCTTGGGGCGGACCGTGTCAGGTCAGACTGACTGAGCCAGGCAGAACAGCGGGACAACCAGACCTGAGATCGGCAGAGGGCGCAGCGCGGGCAGAAAATGCACGCGCCGGGCGCGGGATGGAAAACGGGGGCCGGCACCGGGCCCGCCCCCGTCACAAGGTGGAACCTGATTACTTCAGGTAACCCGCCTTGGTCATTTCACGCACGGTCAGATCCTGCGCATTGGCCAGCGCGTCGTCGATCGAGGTGGTCCCGGCCAGTGCCGCCGAGAATTGCTGACCCACGGCGGTACCGATGCCTTGGAACTCCGGGATCGCCACGAACTGCACGCCAACATAAGGCACTTCGTCGACGGTCGGGTGCACCGGGTCGGCCGCATTGATGCTTTCCAGCGTCATTTGCGCGAACGGTACCTTCTGGTACTCGGGGTTCTCATAGAGCGAGGTCCGGGTGCCCGGCGGGACGTTCGGCCAGCCCTCTTTCTCGGCCACGAGCGCGATATAGTCTTTCGAAGTCGCCCATTCGACGAAGGCCTTCGCCGCATCGACCTTTTGCGAGCCTGCCGGGATGGCCAGGTTCCAGGCCCAGAGCCAGTTGCCGCGCTTGCCCAGACCATTGTCCGGCGCGAGGGCGAAACCGACCTTGTCGGCCACGGTCGAGTCTTTCGGGTTGGTCACGAAGGAGGCCGCCACGGTGGCGTCGATCCACATGCCGCATTTGCCCTGCTGGAACAGCGCCAGGTTTTCGTTGAACCCGTTGTTCGAGGCGCCCGGAGGACCGTAGTTGTTCATCAGGTCCAGATAATCGGTGAGCGTGGCTTTCCAGGCTTCGCCGTCGAACTGCGGATTCCAGTCCATGTCGAACCATTTGGCGCCATAGGAGTTGGCCATGGCCGAGAGGAAGGCCATGTTCTCGCCCCAGCCCGCCTTGCCGCGCAGACAGATGCCGTAGACTTCATTGGCCTTGTCGGTCATCGCCGCGGCCGCCGCCTTGATCTCGGTCCAGGTCGGCGCGTCCGACATGGTCAGACCGGCTTTTTCCATCAGATCCTTGCGGTACATGACCATCGAGGATTCGCCATAGAACGGCGCGGCATAGAGATTGCCATCCACCGTCAGGCCGCCACGGATCGCGGGCAGCAGGTCATCAACGTCATATTCCGCGGGCAGATCGTTCAGCGAGACCAGCCAGCCTTGCTTGCCCCAGATCGGCGCTTCGTAGGTGCCGATGGTCATCACGTCGAACTGGCCGCCCTTGGTGGCGATGTCGGTGGTGACTTTCTGACGCAGGATGTTCTCTTCCAGCGTCACCCACTCAACTTTGATGTCGGGGTGCTTGGCGTAGAAAGCATCCATCAGGCCTTGCATACGCACCATGTCGCCGTTGTTCACGGTGGCAACGGTGATCGTGGTTTCGGCCATCGCCGCACTGGAAAGCGCAGCAACAGCGCACGCGCCCATGAGCGCGCGGAGCGTGAATTTCATGTAGTCCTCCCATTTGCCGTTTGAGCATATGCCCACTAGCTGAGTAAATACTCACCCGACAATCGAAATCTGTCAACGCTGAATTTGCGTTCTGCGGCACCGAAAATCGCCCTCTTTTCGGGCGGCAGCCCCGCTCCCTGCCCGCCAAAAGCACAAAGGGCCCCGAACACGCCGGGGCCCTTGCGAAACCACTTGAATTGCTGCGCCGCGGCAGAAGCCGGCGGAGTCAGGATTGCGCCAACAGCGCCTCAGCGGTCGTCTCATCCGTGATCAGGCCGTTGATGATTCGGCCCCGCAATGCCCCCAGAATGGCGGGCACCTTGCTGGCGCCACCGGCAATACCGACGGCAGGGCGCGGCAATCCCGGCTCAATCCGGACGCCGCCCATACGGGCAGTGATCTCATTTTTCAGATAGCAGCCTTCGGCGTCAAAGATATTGCCCACCACCTCGCCCACCGCGCCCATGGCGCGCGCTTCGGCCATTTCGGCCGCGGTGATAAACCCGTCTTTCAGCAGCGGCGCATCCGCCCCCATCTGCCCCACGCCAACCATCAATGCCCCTGCCCCGCGCGCCAGGGCCAGAACCGCCTGCACGGGCTTGAGCGCGTGAAACGCCTCCCGCTCGGCGATGCTGTCGGAAATAACCGGCACCGGCATCGGATAATGTGCGGATTGCAGCTTTTCCGCCACTTTCAGAATCACGTCATAAAAGCTGGCCGAGCCATCCGAGGCGATGTTGCCGATCAAGGACACAAAGCGGTGGCGGGTGCCGCTCATCGGCTGCAACTCATCGGCCATCGCCCGCAAGGCACGGCCGGTCCCCACACCGATCACCATCGGTTCGGGCTGCGCGAGGAATTGTTCAAACACCTCCGCCGCCGTCACCGCGATCGAGCGCGCCGGATCCACTGACGCCCCCATCGCCGGTGCCACCCGGCATTCGGTCAGGCCAAAGCGGCGGCTCAGCTCATCCTCCAGCCTGAGACAGGCACCGATCTTGTGATCCAGCCGCACGCGGATCAGGCCTTCGGCCATTGCGCGCGCCACCAGACGCTGCGCCCGCTGGCGGGAGACGCCGAGATTGGTGGCAATCTGATCCTGCGTCATCCCGCCAATGTAGTAGAGCCAGCCCGCACGGGCCGCCTCGTCCAAAGGTGAGATTTCGGCGTCAAACCGGCTCATAGCTCCTCCTTTCCGCAGCACGGCGCTGCGGTCGTCCCTCCGGTCGTCGCTCCGGTCGTCTCTGCGGTCGCCCCTGCGCCCCCTTCCGCCGTTGCGCCGATGCGCTGCGTGAAATCGTCAAAGGATGCGAATCTGCGCTCGGGCAGGGCATCGTCGGGTTCGTGCAGCTGCTTGTCGGCCAGATGGCTGCCCCCGATGAACCGCCAGACCCGCATACCCGCGGCCCGGCCAGCCCGGACCCCGTTGAGACTGTCCTCGATGACCAGACACGCCTCCGGTGCGACGCCGCGCGCCGCCGCTGCGTGCAAGAAAAGGTCCGGCGCCGGTTTGCCGCGTGCCACCAGGCTGGAGGTATAGAGCCGCCCGGCAACCAGATGATCAAGCCCGGCAATCCGCAGCGACAGTTCCGCACGTTTGGGGCTTGAGGAGGTGGCAACGCACCAGTTCCGGCCCGTCGCGGTCAACGTCTCCAGCACCGCCGTCACATGGGGAATAACCTTCAGCCCACGTTCAAAGGCCGCGAGCAGCCGCTCTCGGTAGCGATCCTCGAAATCCACCGGCAAGGTCACGCCAAATTCCTGCCGGATCTGTTGCATGACCACGGGATAACTGCGGCCCAGAAAATGCGCGCCGATATAATCGAGGTCGATATGCACGCCCAGCGGCGCCAGCTCAGCCACCAGCATTTTGGCACTGATGATTTCGCTGTCGATCAGCACGCCGTCGCAGTCAAAGATGATGAGTTTGGGTTCCATCTGCTCATTTGAGGCGGAATCGGGCATCCTGCAAGCAGACAATTTCCCCGGAGGCAGGGCTGTTGCGCCGCCATGTCACGTCATCTGTCGCAGAAGAAGGGGAAGTGGTGCACCCGAAGAGATTCGAACTCCTGACCCTCAGATTCGTAGTCTGATGCTCTATCCAGCTGAGCTACGGGTGCGCCGTGGGGGCCGTTTAGCCCTGCCCGCCGGGCAGAGCAAGAGCAAAAAACAAACTTTTTGCAGCCGGATGCATTTTTCGTGAAAAAACCGTCACTGAGACCCGAAGGCGATCTGCACGATGCGCCTTTCGCGGGCAACATCGCCGTGGGCCACGAAGGCAATCGTCTGATCAATGGTCACATTCTGATATCCGCTCGCGCTCAGACGGCTCAGAAGCTCGTCATCTCTCAGCCCCGCCATCAGCGCGAGCTGACCGATTCTGGTGCTGCTCAGCCCGTCGATCCCGGGCGGCGGCAGGTCTTCACCGCCGACGAGCAGTTGCGGCGGCACTGCGCCCAGCGGCAGCACGGGGGCCGCCATGCCCGGCGGTGCCGGTGGCGGCATCAGCGGCAAGAGCGGTAGCGCGGTCAGCCCCAAAAGCCCGGCACTCAGCGCCATCGCCCAGACGGCAAACCGCCCCTCGAGATAGGGACGCAGCACGGCCGCACGCGACAGCATCAATATGATGCCCGCGGCCACCAGCCAGGCACCCGCCACCATATGCAGCCCGCGCCCCACCGGGTTATCAACCCGAAACGCCAGCTGGATGCCGGTTATCAAAAGCAGAGACACGGCGCCGATCCCGATCGGGATGATCCAACTGCGCACATTCATTTTTTGCCCCCAGAACCCCTCAGACAAGCTACTACGGCTCAGCGGGGAAAAACTGTCGCCAACCGGTCAATAAATCGACTTTGGCACCGCGGATGCCGCCTTTGCCTAATTCTCGGTCTCCAGGGCCAGGGCGCGCGGCAAGAGCAGGCGGAACTCCGTGCCCTCGGAATCGCTCCGCAAGAGTTCAAGCCGCCCGCCATGCCCGCGCACCAATTCGGCCGCGATGGCCAGCCCCAAACCGGTGCCGCCTTTCCGCGTGCCGCCGGAGAAGGGCTGAAACAGATGCTCCTTGGCACGCTCGGGCAGGCCCGGACCGGTATCCCCGACGCGGATCCACCAGCCATCCTCTGATTCGCCCGCCCCGATTTCCACCGTCCCCGGCTGCCCGGTGGCGACAATGGCTTGCCGCGCGTTGCGGGTGAGGTTCGACACCACACGGTAGAGCTGCTCGCGGTCGGCGCGCACCACCAGATTGGGCGCGATATCGGTGATGAACTCAACCGAATCCGCGCCATCAGCCATGCTTTCGCCTTCAATCATCTCATTGACCAGCGCCGCCAGCATGAAACGCGACAGCGAGGGGGGCGGCTCTTCCGCCCGCCCGAATGTCAGGGTCGTCTCGCACAGATTGACGGCGCGGGTGATCGAATTCACCAGCTTCGGTGCCGCGCGTTTCACTGCCGGATCTTCCGACCGCTCCAACCGGTCTGCAAAGAGCTGCGCCGTGGTCAGCACATTGCGCAGATCGTGGCTGATCTTGGCCACTGCCTGCCCCAGCTGCGCCAGACGGTCCTTTTGCCGCAGCGACGCGGTCAGCTGGTGCTGCATCGAGGCCAGCGCCTCCTCGGCCACCCGCAGCTCGGCCACCCGCCCCTCGACCACGATGATCCGCCGCGCATCTTCCGGCGCCTCGGCATAAGATGACATATGCCGCACCAGCCGCTTGATCGGCGTCAGCATCAGCCGCTGCACCGCCAAGAACAGCAAGAGCGCCGTCAGCACCGAGACCACCGCCGACAGCGTCAGGATGCGCAGACCATATTCAAACATCTCCTTGCGCAGCGGCGCGGTCTCCAGCGTGATCTCGATCAGCTGACCGCCCGCCCGCACCGGAGCACCGATCACCCGGATCACCCTGTTCTGCCCATCCACCATCTGCCGCAGCGCATCCGAGATCAGATTGAGCTCCGTTTCCTCGCGCAGATCGTAGCTGGCCGAGACTTCCTGCGGAATCGGCGAGGAGAGCACCAGCTGCCGCATCTCGTCGCGGCGCAACACGACGTTGAACACCCCGGCGTTCTGCAGCAGCTCTTTTTCCAGATCCGGTTCGATCACCGCATCGGTGGTCAGCAGCGCCAGGGAGGCGATCTGCGCCCGCTCCAGACGCGAGGCGAGATAGTCGCGCCGGTAATTGGCCAGGCTGGGCACCAGGATCAGCACTTCTGCCAGCATGACGAACAATGTCGTCAGCAGCAAAAAGCGACCCGATAGTGTGTTCAGCTGCATGCCTTCTCCTCAGCGCCGGATCTTTGTGTCCCAAAAGGCCCGCTTGCCCCCGCTTGGGCACAGAATTATCAAACGGTTCAAGGGAAAAATAGGGTGTGCGGCGCCTCACCCCAAGGTGATCGGCAAAAAATGCCCCAGTGTGAATTGACTTGGCGGCGATCCCCCACTAAAGACCGGGCTTCGAATGATATCGGCGGCGAATCCGAACGGGTTTTGCGTTGCCTGAACCCGGAGAAGAAGCGATGAAACGCACATTCCAGCCGTCGAACCTCGTCCGCGCCCGCCGTCACGGCTTCCGCGCACGCATGGCGACCAAAGGCGGCCGCCGCGTCCTGAACGCACGCCGCGCCAAGGGCCGCAAGTCCCTGTCGGCATAAGGCCAGCGCAGGCTATACGGCATGACACCGCCGGAGGCTCCCGTTACTGGCCAGGTTGGTCAGGGCGCGGGAAGCGCCCCGGCGGTTTCCGTTTGTCCGGAGCCTGCCGCCATTCCGGCACCCCAGCCCCCCCGGATCTCGGTTCTGGCCAAGCGCGCGGATTTTCTGCGCGCCGCGCAGGCCCGCCGTCAGGGGGCGCCCGGCTTTTTGCTGCAGGCCCGCGCCCGACGGGATGAGGAACCCGCTCCGGCGGATCTGATCCGCATCGGCTATACCTGCTCGAAAAAGGTCGGCAATTCGGTGATGCGCAACCGCGCCAAGCGCCGCTTGCGTGAAATTGCCCGCGCGGTGCTGCCGCAAGCGGGCCGTCCCGGTTGGGATTACGTCCTTGTGGGGCGCCCCGATGCCACGGCCAACCGCGATTTCGCGGCGCTTCTGGCCGATCTCAGCCGCGCGCTGACGCAGATTCATTCCGAGAATTACAAGGCCCCGCCCCCCTATGCCCCGCGCGGCAAGGCCAAGGGCCGCGGCAAGTGACCCCGCTTGCACGCATCGTGGCGCTGCCGGTGCGGGCCTACCGCCTGGTGCTCAGCCCCTGGGTCGGCCATGGCTGCCGCTTTCAGCCCACCTGTTCTGCCTATGCGCTGGAGGCGCTCGACCGCCACGGCGCGCTGAAGGGCAGCTATCTGACCGTTCACCGCATTTGCCGTTGCCACCCCTGGGGCGGACAAGGCTATGATCCGGTGCCGCCCCGCAAAGGAGACCGCGATGCTGGATGATGATCTGGGGGAAATCCATGCCCTGTTTCAGGGCGCGCCGACCTCGACAGAATTCAAGAAATTGCGCAAGCGAATCGTCCGCGAAACCCGCGAGGCGATTGAAACCTATGGGATGATCGAGCGCGGCAGCCGCTGGCTGGTCTGCCTTTCGGGTGGCAAGGACAGCTACACGCTGCTCGCCGTGCTGCATGAATTGCAATGGCGCGGCCTGCTGCCGGTGGAACTCATTGCCTGCAACCTCGATCAGGGGCAGCCGAATTTTCCCGCCACCGTCCTGCCGGAGTTTCTGGCGCGGATGGGGGTCAAGCACCGGATCGAATACAAGGACACCTATTCCATCGTGAAGGAAAAGGTCCCGGCGAACCGCACCTATTGCGCGCTCTGCTCGCGGCTGCGGCGCGGCAACCTCTATCGAATCGCCCGCGAAGAGGGCTGCTCGGCCGTGGTTCTGGGCCATCATCGCGATGACATCCTTGAAACATTCTTCATGAATCTCTTTCACGGCGGGCGGTTGGCCGCGATGCCGCCGAAACTCTTGAATGAAGAAGGCGATCTTTTCGTCTACCGCCCGCTGGCCTTCGTGGCCGAGGCGGATTGCGAGAAATTCGCCAAGGCGATGAATTATCCGATCATTCCCTGCGATCTTTGCGGCAGTCAGGACGGGCTGCAACGTCAACAGGTGAAACAGATTCTCGACGGATGGGAGGCGCGCAGTCCCGGCCGCCGCCAGATCATGTTCCGCGCCCTGATGAACAGCCGCCCCTCGCATCTTCTGGACCCGGCGCTGTTCGATTTCGCCGGGCTGATGCGGGCCGAACCGGGCGCCACTCAACCAGATGGTGAAAATTTTTCTCGGATTCCCCCCAAACTGCGCGAGTCCGATTAACCTATCGCTGACCAAAATTGCCTAGCCTGCATGGCGACGGGTCAACCCCCGCGCAGAATGGGTCAAAGGTGGTCAGATGAGCAGGAAATTTTCGATGCGGTCGGTTTTGCAGGCGGCAGGTCAGTCGGCCTTGTTCCGCCGCGAAATGGCGGCATTTCTGCCGGCTCTGGCGCTGGCGACGGCTTGGTATGGCGCCCGGGGGGCGGCATTGGTCAGCAGCACGGCACTGGCGGTGGCCTGGCTGGGGCGCGCGCAACGCACCCCGCCCCAGATGACGCAAGAAGCCGGGCTGGCCCGCGATGGCGTCACCGCACTGCCGCTGCGCGGCGAAGCCGAAGCGCGGATGCAGCAGGTCATCGCCTATTGCAGCACCACCGGCAAATCGACCGCCTGTCTGGTTGTCGGGCTGGATGCGCCCGAAGCCATCACCGCGCGCTACGGCGCGGCCGCGCTGAACGAATGTCTCTGCCGCACCGGCGAGCGACTGGCGGGCGCGCTGCGCGAGGGGGATTATATCGCCCGGCTTGAGGGCGCCCGTTTTGCCATCGTCCTCGCCCCGGTGCCGCGCGCCGATCTGGAAAGCGTCATCCAGATCGCAACCCGCGTGCAAACCGCCGTGGAAGTGCCGTTCTCGATCGGCCTCGGCACGGTGATGACCACCTCATATGTCGGCTTCTGTTTGCTGACGCGCACACCGGAACGCAGCGGCAGCGCCATGCTGGGGGCGGCCGAAATGGCCGCCGATCTTGCTGCGCAACAGGCGCCGTCGGGCCTGCGCGCCTATTCGGTGGAAACCCTCGCCAGCACCCGCGCCACACCGCCGGGCGATACGGATGCCGAGGTGATGGACGCGCTGGAGGGGGGACAAATCGTCGCACATTTCGCGCCGCAACTCTCGACCGATACCGGCGAAGTCGCTGGATTTGCCGCGCTGCCGCGCTGGCTGCACCCGCAACGCGGCCTGTTGGCCGAGACCGAGTTCCTGCCCGCGATCACCCGCAACGGCCTTGACCAGCGGCTGACCGAAGTGATGCTCTACCACGTCTTTTCGGCGCTGCGCTCCTGGGCACGCAGCGGGATGAAGGTCGGTACTGTCACCTTGAAACTGCCCGCCGAGACCTTGCTGAACCCGAAGATGGTGGACAAGCTGCGCTGGGAGTTTGACCGGTTCGAGATGGATCCGGCGCAGCTGTGCTTCTCCGTCGCGGGCGAGTTGATGAGCGACACCGGACGCGATGTCGTGCTGCACAACCTCGCGGCGCTGGCGCGTCTGGGCGCGGGGATTGAGGTGACGGGCTTTGGCCTTGGGGCGATTCCCATTGCCACGCTGCGCGGCTGTGGCATCACCCGCCTGCGTCTGGATCAGAATTTCTCGCAGAAGGTCGACATCAATCCCGATCAGCAGAAACTGACCGCCGCAATCTTGTCGATGGCCGAGCGCCTGGGGCTGGAAACGGTTGCCGAAGGCGTCGGCAGCATCGGCGAACATGCGATGCTGGCACAACTTGGCTGCGCTTTGGTCGAGGGCACCGCAATCTCGCGGCCTCTGGCCTATGAGGACATTGGCGATTGGGTGCAACGCCACCATGCCAAGCTGAAAGCGCCGCCGCATCTGGGCAAGCGGCGCAGCTGACCCGACAGGGCCGCAATTCGGTGCCGCCGCGATCAACAAACACGGGCGCCGGGGCCAAATCGGGGAAAACCGCTTGACCTTTGGGTGCCCCTTCTGTTGAACCAGCCCCAACCCAAGACAGGCTGGCGGACCCCTATGGAAGACCAAAACAAGAATCTCATCCTTGCGACCGTGCTCTCCTTGGCGGTCATCGTCGGGTGGACCTACTTCTTCGCGCCGGAGCCCCCGGTCGTGGATCCGAATGCGCCGGTCAGCGAGCAGGTGGCCTCGCCCGCCGCGCCGAACATCGCGCCCACACCCTCGGCAACCGCCTCGGCAACCGCCGTCGCCAGCGCCTCGGAAGCCGCGACCGAAAGCGAACTGGCCACAGCGCCCCGTGTGGCGATCAACACCGACAGCCTCGAAGGCTCGATCTCGCTGCTGGGCGGCCGGGTCGATGACCTGCTGCTCAAGGATTACAAAGAAACCCTCGCGAATGACTCGCCGGATGTCCGCCTTCTGGCCCCCGTCGGCGCCACCGAGCTGAATGCGGCCAAGCCCTATTATGCCGTCTATGGCTGGCTGCCCGCAGGTGGCCTCGATCCGGCGCTGCTGCCGGGCGCGCGCACGCTCTGGACCCTTGAATCCGGTGACACGCTGGCCCCCGGCAAGCCGGTGACGCTGGTTTGGGACAACGGCGCGGGCCTCGTGTTCCACCGCACGATCAGCATTGATGACAAATATCTCTTTACGGTCGAGCAAGCGGTGCAGAACAACACCGGTGCCGCGGTGCGTCTGGCCCCTTACGGGATCGTCGCCCGCCACGGCCAGCCCGACACCCAGAATTTCTACGTGCTGCACGAAGGTGCGGTGCGGATGTCGGACGGCAAGCTGGAAGAAACCAAATACAAGGACATCGCCAAGCTTGATCCTGTCGAGGGCGAGGGCCAGGCCGAGGTCATCAATGTGGCCGCGAACGGCTGGACCGGCTTTACCGACAAATACTGGATGACCACGCTGGCCCCGAAATCCGGTCAGCCCTTCACCTCGGTCATCAAATATTCGGCCAGCGCCAACATCTACCAGACCGAAGCCCGTCTGCCGGTGATGGAAGTGGCCCCGGGCGCAAACGCCAGCGTCGCCACCATGCTGTTCTCGGGCGCCAAGGAATGGGAAACCATCAAGAACTATGAGAACAATCCGGGCTGGTTCTCGCGGATGCTGGGCGACAAATACGACCCCAACCAGCCGCAAATCCTCGGCTTCGTGGATTCGATCGACTGGGGTTGGTTCTACTTCTTCACCAAACCGATGTTCTGGCTGCTGCACGCATTGCACGGGCTGATCGGCAACATGGGCCTCGCCATCATCGCGCTGACCTTCATCATCAAGATGCTGGTCTTCCCGCTGGCACGCAAATCCTACATCTCGATGGCGAAGATGAAGGAATTGCAGCCGGAGATGGAGAAGCTGAAGGAAAAGGCCGGGGATGACCGGGCGAAACAGCAAAAAGAGATGATGGAGCTTTACAAGCGCGAGAAGGTGAACCCCGCCTCTGGTTGCTTGCCGATGTTCATCCAGATCCCGATCTTCTTCTCGCTCTACAAAGTGATCTTCGTCACCATCGAGCTGCGTCATGCGCCGTTCTTTGGCTGGCTGCGCGACCTGTCGGCGCCCGATCCCTCGTCGATCCTGAACCTGTTCGGCCTCTTGCCCTATGCCACGCCGGATGCCAGCTCGTTCCTGCACACGTTCTCGCTGGGCGTGCTGCCGATCCTTCTGGGGGTCTCGATGTGGTTCCAGCAAAAGCTGAACCCGGCCCCGACCGATCCGGCGCAAAAGATGATCTTTGCCTGGATGCCCTGGGTCTTCATGTTCATGCTGGGCAAATTCGCCTCGGGTCTCGTGCTCTACTGGATCTGCAACAACACGATCACCTTCATCCAGCAGTACACGATCATGTCGCTGCACGGGAAACGCCCGGACATTTTCGGCAATATCATCGGGGGCCGGAAGGCCGCCGCCGTGCCGAAAAAATGACGGCAAGCCTTGCCCATATCTTCCGCCATCCGATCAAATCGATCGGGGTGGAGGAACTGGATCACGCGCCCCTCACCCGGGGGCGCGTGCTGCCTTTTGACCGCCACTGGGCCGTGGCCCATCAGGCTGCGAAATTCCTCGACCTGCCCGGCCGTCAGCCTGAGGGCTGGGCCTCCAAGATGAATTTCCTGCGCGGGGTCGCAGGGCACCCGCTGATGGCCGTCACCGCATCGCTGGACGAGGCCACAGGCCGCGTGACACTGCACCACCCCGATGCCGCCGCGATCACCCTGCACCCGCAAGAGGACGAGGCCGCCCTCCTCGCCTGGCTGGCGCCGCTCTGGCCCGACCGCTTCCCGCCCGCCAGCCATGTGGTGCAAGTGCCGGGTCAGGCGATGACCGATGACGTGGAACCCTATGTCTCGCTCCTCAGCCTCGCCTCCCTGCGCCTGTTGTCCGAGCGGATGGGCACCCCCCTCTCGCCCCACCGCTTTCGCGGCAACCTCTGGGTTGAGGGCTGGGAGGCGTTTTCCGAATTTGACCTGATCGGTCGCCAGATCCGCCTCGGCGATGCCGTGCTGGAGGTGGCCGAACCGATCACCCGCTGCCGCGCCACCTGCGTGAACCCCGACACCGGCGTCGAAGATGCCGATACGCTTGCCGCGCTGAAGGCCGGCTGGGGCCATCAGGATTTCGGCCTCTTTTGTCGCGTCGTGGAAAGCGGCACCATTACCCGGGGCACCCCGGTGGAGATACTCTGATGCAAATGCAATTCACCCTCGCCCCGGAACCCGAAGACGCCGCCCGTGAAAAAGGCCGGCTGATGTTTGCGGGCGCTGTCGACTTCCTCAAAGGCGTCGTCGCGATGGACGGCCTGCCGCCCGCCGACCGGCTTGAGGTCTGCTTTGCCGGCCGCTCGAACGTCGGCAAATCCAGCCTGATCAACGCGCTGACCAACCGCAAGAACCTCGCCCGCGCCTCCAACACCCCCGGCCGGACGCAAGAGATCAACTATTTCACCGCGGGCGAGCAGTATCTCGTCGACCTTCCCGGCTATGGCTATGCCGAAGCTCCGGTCTCGGTGGTGGAGAAATGGCAGCGCCTGCTCAAGGCCTATCTCTCGGGCCGCCAGACCCTGCGCCGCGCCTTCGTGCTGATCGACACCCGCCACGGGATCAAAAAGGTCGATGAAGAGATCCTCACCCTCCTCGACCGCTCCGCCGTCACCTTCCAGGTGGTGATGACCAAGGCCGACAAGGTGAACCTCGCGGACCGCGAAAAGGCGATTGCCCAGGTCAAAGGCGCCCTCGCCGCGCATCCCGCCGCCTATCCCGAAATCGTGGTCACCTCCTCGGAAAAAGGCGACGGCATCGAAACCCTGCGCGCGATCATCGCCACACTGGTCTGACCCCCAAAGCGGCCCCAGAGCCGCATCGCCGCCCCCAAACCTGCCGCTTTCTTCTTGGCCGAAATACCTCGGGGGAGCCCGCAGGGCGGGGGCAGCGCCCCCTCTCCCCTCCCCCGATCAGACATGCTGCCCGGCATTCACCTCGATCTCGGTCCCGGTGACGTAGCTCGACTGCTCCGAGCAGAGAAACCAGATCACATCCGCCACTTCCCGCGGCTGGCCCAGCCGCCGCAGCGGCAGCTTTTCCACGATCTTGTCGGTCCCCGGGCTCAGGATGGAGGTTTCCACCTCCCCCGGCGCGATCGCATTCACCCGAACGCCCAGCGGCCCGAAATCATGCGCCATCTCCCGCGTCAGCGCCGCCAGCGCCGCCTTGGAGGTGGCATAGGCCGCCCCCGCGAAAGGATGCACCCGGCTGCCCGCGATCGAGGTGACATTGACCACCGAGCCTTGGGCCGCCGACAGCTCCTCCTTCAGCCCCCGTGCCAGAATCACGCTGGCAAAGAAATTGACGTGGAACACCTGCCCCCAGGTCCGCAGATCGGTGTCGAGCGTGCTCAGCCGCGCACCTTCCGCCCCCTTGGGCGAGATCCCGGCATTGTTGACCAGCGCGTGCAATTTGCCGCCAACCCGGGCGCGGATCTCCTCCACCGCCGCGATGGTCTGGTTCGGATCGGTCAGATCCACCTGAATGTGATCCTCGCGGCCGCCGCCCCAGGGGCATTCCTCGGGAAAGGGTTGCCGCGAGCAGGTGATCACCCGCCAGCCCTCGCGGGAAAAGCGCTTCACCGTCGCATGACCAATCCCCCGGCTGGCCCCGGTGAGCACCATCACCTTGCGCTCGCCCTGCGCGGGGGTCGCGCGGGCCTCTTGCGGCGCTTCATCGCCCTGAACACTGCAGGGGGCCCCCATCGGGCAGCGCGGGGCGGGGGTTTCGGTCTCTGACATCATCGTCTCCTGATCCTGACCCGAACCCTAGTCTTTTCATCGGCAAAGAAAAGGGGCCTGCGGCGGTGCGGCGGCACTCCGCCCCTCTCCCGATTCCCGATCCTCCGTATTCCCGCTCCGCTGCCCAAAGCCTGTGCATCGGGACACCGACCCCTTGGCATGCCCGCCCAATGCCGTTACCACTGGGCGCGCATTTCCCGAGGGCCATCGCATGAGAAAGCAAACCATGAACCGTGACTGGATCGCCACCGCCCGTACTTTGTCCGAAGCCCTGCCCTATCTGCAGCGCTATTCCGGCGCCGTCGTGGTCATCAAATTTGGTGGCAATGCGATGGGCGATGCCGAAGCCATGGCCGATTTCGCCCGCGACATCGTGCTGATGCGGCAGGTCGGCATGAACCCGGTGGTCGTGCATGGCGGCGGCCCGATGATCAACGAGATGCTGTCCAAGCTGGGCATCAAATCGGAATTCGTCCGCGGCAAGCGCGTCACCGACAAGGCCACCGTGGAAGTGGTCGAGATGGTGCTGACCGGCCTTGTCAACAAGCGCATCGTGCAGGCGATCATGGATGAGGGCGGCCGCGCCGTCGGCCTCTCGGGCAAGGACGATGACCTGATGGTTTGTGAGGCGGATGATCCGGAGCTGGGCTTCGTCGGCCGTCCGGTCGAGATGAACGTGCAGGTTTTGCGCGATCTTTTCAACGCGGGCATCATTCCCGTCGTGGCCCCGGTGGCCACCGGTATGGCGGATAATGAGACCTTCAACGTCAACGGTGACACGGCGGCGGGGGCGATTGCCGGGGCGCTGCAGGCCGACCGTCTGCTGCTTCTGACCGATGTGGCGGGCGTGAAGAACAAAGAGGGCGAGATCGTCACCCAGATGACGCCGGAGGAAGTGCGCGGCATGATCGCCGACGGCACCATCGCGGGCGGCATGATCCCCAAGGCGGAAACCGCACTCGAGGCACTGGAAGACGGCGTGCGGGCGGTGGTGATCCTTGATGGCCGGGTGCCGAATGCCTGTCTGCTGGAACTCTTCACCGAACATGGCGCGGGCAGCCTGATCCGCACCACCGAGCCGCGGGTCAAACCGCGCGGCCGTTGAGCGCGAGAGAGCCGAGCCCCGAAGAGCTGAACGCGGGTGCCGCCGCGCTGGCGGCGCTCGCCACGGCCGCGGCGCGTCACCAGCTCTTTGTCTCGGGAACCGTGGCGGTGCGGCCCGAGGATGGCCTGGCCGAGGGCATCGCCTCTTTGGCGCTGCTCTCTCCCGCCGAGCCGGGATTCTGGCCGCATCTGACCGCCACGCAAGAATTCGCCGATGGCAAGCCCGATCCCATCGACCGCTGGTCGCGCCGCGTGGTCGGGCAACTGGCCTGCGATCTGGGCGGCAAGGCCTATTTTCCCTTCGGCGGCCCGCCTTATCGCCCGTTCATCGGCTGGGCGCTGCGCTCGGGCCGGGTCTGGGCCTCGCCGGTTTCCCTGCTGATCAGTGCGGAAATGGGGCTTTTCACCAGCTTTCGCGGCGCTGTGGGCCTGCGCCTGCCGCTGCCCGCCCCGGAGCCCCGCACCAGCCCCTGCACCGGCTGTGCCGCCCCCTGCCGCAGCGCCTGCCCGGTTTCGGCGCTTGGCCCCGAGGGATATAACGTCGCCGCTTGCCACGACCACCTTAACACCCCGGAAGGCAATGCGTGCCTTTCCGCCGGTTGTCATGCGCGACGTGCTTGCCCCTTCAGCGAAACCTATGGCAGGCTGCCTGAACAATCAGCATGGCATATGAGGCATTTTCACACATGACAGTCCCGGGACATCGTCGCCTGATCCTGACACGCCACGCCAAATCCTCGTGGGAAGACCCGTTGATGGCCGACGAAGACCGTCCGCTCAACCGCCGCGGTCAGCGCGCCGCGCGAGAATTGGGCGATTTTCTGGCCTCGCGCGGGTATGAGCCCGAAGAAGTGCTCTGCTCGCCCGCCCTGCGCACCCGCGAGACCTGGGAGGGTCTGACCACCGCCGTGCTGGAGGTGCGGCCCGTCCTGCGGATGGAGGCCGCCCTGTATCAGGCAAGCCCGGATACGATGCTGGAGGTGCTGAAAACCGCGACCGCCCCGGTGGTGATGATGCTGGGCCACAATCCGGGCATCGCCGAATTTGCCGCGAAACTGCCCGACCGGATGCCCCCCCATCTCGACTATCGCCGCTATCCGACGGCCGCGACCGCGGTCCTTGATTTTCAGATCGACAGCTGGGATCAGCTGACCTTTGGCAGCGGCGCCTTGCGCGACTTTTTCGTCCCCACCCGCGGCTGACCCAGAGATCACGAAGGCAAAAGGCCCCGGAAATCCGGGGCCTTTTCGATTCTGTGGCGTCGCAGAAGCCTGAGGTCTCAGTGACCGAGGATCTGGCTGAGGAACAGCTTGGTCCGGTCCGACTGCGGATTGTTGAAGAAGTCGTGGGGGTTGTTCTGTTCCACGATCTGCCCCTGATCCATGAAGATCACCCGGTTCGCCACGGCTTGGGCAAAGCCCATTTCATGGGTCACGCAGAGCATGGTCATCCCCTCTTCCGCGAGCTCGATCATGGTGTCGAGCACCTCTTTGATCATCTCGGGGTCGAGCGCCGAGGTCGGCTCGTCGAACAGCATGATCCGCGGCTTCATGCAGAGCGAGCGCGCGATGGCCACCCGCTGCTGCTGCCCGCCCGAGAGCATACCGGGGTATTTATGCGCCTGTTCCGGGATCTTGACCTTTTCCAGAAAGTGCATCGCGGTTGCTTCGGCTTCCTTGCGCGGCACTTTGCGGACCCAGATCGGGGCCAGCGTGCAGTTCTCGAGAATCGTCAGATGCGGGAAGAGGTTGAAGTGCTGAAACACCATCCCCACTTCCGAGCGCACCTTGTCGATGTTCTTCAGGTCCGAGGTCAGCTCGGTGCCATCCACGATGATCTGCCCGGCCTGATGCTCTTCCAACCGGTTGATGCAGCGGATCAGCGTCGACTTCCCCGAGCCCGAAGGCCCGGCGATGACGATGCGCTCGCCCCGGTTCACAGTCAGATCAATGTCACGCAGAACGTGAAACGATCCGTACCATTTGTTCATCTGGCTGATCTGGATCGCGACCTCGTCGCTCACCGTCATCTGGCTGCGGTCGATCGCACGATCGAATTGCGGTTCCGACATGGGGTGCTCCTTAGCGATGGTCACGTTTCAGCTTGCGCTCGAGGTACATCGAGTACCGCGACATGCTGAAACAGAAGATGAAGAAGATGGTGCCGGTGAAAATGTAGGGCTCCCAGTAGATGCCCTTCCAGTTGAAGTCGGCGCGCACGATATCGGTGATGCCCTTCAGCGGATCGAACAGGCCGACAAACACGACCAGCGTGGTGTCCTTGAACATGCCGATAAAGGTCGACACGATGCCCGGGATCGAGATTTTCAGCGCCTGCGGCAGGATGATCAGGCGTTGCGCCTTCCAATATTCCAGCCCCAGCGCATCCGCCGCCTCATATTGGCCGCGCGGCAGGGCCGCCAGACCGCCCCGGATCACTTCGGCGATATAGGCCGAGGCGAACAGGGTCACGAGGATTTCCACCCGCAGGATGATGTCGAAATTGGTGCCCGGCGGCAGGAAGTAGTTCAGCAGCAAGGAGGCCACGAAGAGCAGCGTCACCAGCGGCACGCCGCGGATGAACTCGATGAAGCCCACCGAGAGCGCCTTGACCAGCAGCATGTCCGATTGCCGGCCGAGGGCGAGCATGATGCCCAGCGGCAGGGACAAGGCGATACCGCCCACACCGAGCGTCACCGAGAGCAGGAAGCCCCCGAAGGCATCCGAAGGCACTTTCGTGATGGCGAGCGGAATGGTCTGCTCGAACAGCTCATCGAGCGGGCCGGAGATGTAGCCCCAGAAGATCAGCGGCAGGATCACGGCAAGCAGCGCCGCCACCAGCGTGTTGCGCGGCTCCATCACCCGGTAAGCGACGGCACCGATCACAAAGCCCAGTGCGATCATGATCTCGACCCAGGGGCTGCCGCCCCAGAGCAGCCAGATGGCCAGCAGGGGATAGACCACAGAAAAGGCCAGCAGTTTGCGCGGCACGAAGGAAAAGAGCACCGGCGCCAGCGCCACGAACAAGAGCGCGAAGGTCAGGACCGGGCGCCAGATCAGCTCCCAGGGGTAGAAGCCGAAGATGAACTGGCTCCAGCGTTCCTTCACCACCGCCCAGCAGGCCCCGGTCGCATCAGGTCCCCAGGTTTCCGTGATGATCTGCCGGCATTCCGACAGCGACCCGGCATTCCAGACGCTGTGCAGGAACCACGGCGCAGCCTCGATCCCGAAATGCAGCACGATATAGAGGCCGATCAGCGTCATCAGCGTGTTGATCGGCCCGGAGAACAGGTTCTCGCGCAGCCATTTCAGGGCACCCGCCTCGCTGGCAGGCGCCGGTTTTTGCGGCAACATTTCCCCGCGAACGAAGGCTGCGGAATGGGCATGCGTTCCACTCATCTCAGCGCTCCTTCAGTTTGACGGAATTGTTGTAGATGTTCATCACACCCGAGATCGACAGGCTGATCGCCAGATAGATGAGCATCATCAGCGAGATGCACTCCAGCTCGCGGCCGGTCTGGTTCAGCGTGATGCCACCCAAAGTGCCGCGCAGATCGAGATAACCGACCGCGATCGCCAGCGAGGAGTTCTTGGTCAGGTTCAGGAATTGCGAGATCAGCGGCGGAATGATCACCCGCAGCGCCTGCGGCAGGATCACCAGTTTCATCGTGCGCGAGGGACGCAGTCCCAAGGCAAAGGCGGCCTCGGACTGGCCGCGCGACACGGCGAGAATGCCCGCCCGCACGATCTCCGCGATGAAAGCGCCGGTGTAGAGCGACAGCGCCAGCCACAGAACCACCAGCGAGTTGTTCACATTGACGCCACCGACGAAGTTGAAGCCCTTCAGCTCCGGCATCGTCAGCTCAAAACCCAGCACGATGGCGACGATGGTGATCGGCGCCACGATGAGCAGGATCGATTTCCACCAGGTGGTGGGGCGTTCGCCCGTGGCTTCCTGAACCTTTTTCGCATGCGCCAGAACGCGCGCGTTGATCCAGATGCCCGCGATCAGCGCGACAATCATCAGGGTCACATCCAGCGAGACCGGAATGCTGGCAATATTCACCGACCCCAGACCGCGCAGGAATTCAATCCCCGGAATTGCGGTGTAGCGGTTGGTGGGGGCGATCATGTCAAAGAACACCATCGACGCGGCCGCATTCTCGCCGCGATAGGCATTCGGTGCCGGCATCACCTCGGTGAAGAGCGCCAGAATGATCAGGATCCACAACAGCAACGGCACGTTGCGGAAGACCTCGACGTAGATCGTCATCAGCCGCGCCACCAGCCAGTTTTTCGACAGGCGCAGCACGCCGACGAAAACCCCGATGACCGTGGCGGCCACACAGCCCATCGCCGAGACCAGCAGCGTGTTCAGCAGCCCGACCAGGAGGGCGCGGCCATGCGTGCTGTCATTGGTGTAGGGGATCAGGGTCTGCCCGATGTCATAGCCCGAGCGGTTGCTCAGAAAGCCAAAGTTGAAATCCTTGCCCAGGGCATGCAGATTTCGGATGGTATTGTCGACGAGCCATGCTGCGCCGGCCATCGCCAGCAAGAGTACCACCACCTGGATCGTCGCCGATCGGTAGCGTGTATCGTACAGCAGCATACTCAGCCGAAACGATTGTTTCGGCACGTCTGGTGCGATTGTCATGTATCTATCCCCTGATCCGGAAAGACTGCGGGCCTATGGCCTCATGCGCGGGGTCTGATGCCCCTTGTCTTTTCGGAATTTCCCGGTCGGTCGGTACGAAAAGGGGGCGCGCAGGACCCTATCGGTCCGCGCGCCCCCCTTGATTTCAGATCAACGGAACGGCGGCGTGTAGAGCAGGCCGCCTTGGGTCCATTGTGCGTTCAGGCCACGGGCCAGACCGATCGGGGTGGATTCACCGATGGTCGCAGCGAAGATCTCGCCGTAGTTGCCCGAAGCGGCGATGGCGTTTTTCGCCCAGAGCTTGTCGAGGCCCATCATCGCGCCCAGTTCGTCGGTCGAGCCGAGCAGACGGCCGATTTCCGGGTTCTGGCCTTCGCCACCTTTGGCCAGCTCTTCGATATTGGCCGAGGTGATGCCGAGTTCTTCTGCGGCGATCAGCGCGTTCAGCGTCCAGCGGACGATGTCACCCCAGTTGTTGTCGCCATGGCGCACTGCCGGCCCCAGCGGCTCTTTCGAGATGATTTCCGGCAGGATGATGTGGTTTTCCGGATCGGCAAAAGCCGCACGGGTGGCTGCCAGGCCCGAAGCGTCGGTGGTGTAGGCGTCGCAGGCGCCCGCCAGGTACTGCTGCTCGCCTTCCGCGTTGGTCTCGATCGCGATCGGCTGGTAGGTCATGTTGTTGGCTTTGAAGAAGTCAGCCAGGTTCAGCTCGGTCGTGGTGCCGGTCTGAATGCAGACGGTGGCGCCATCGAGTTCTTTGGCCGAGGACACGCCCAGATCTTTGCGCACCATGAAGCCCTGGCCGTCATAGTAGTTCACGCCCGCGAAATCGAGCTTGAGGTCGGTGTCGCGCGAATAGGTCCAAGTGGAGTTCCGTGCCAGCATGTCGATCTCGCCCGAGGACAGCGCGGTGAAGCGCGTCTGACCGGTGGTCGGCACATATTTCACTTTCGACGCGTCACCGAAAACGGCGGCGGCCACTGCCTTGCACAATGCAACGTCGAAGCCCGACCAGTTGCCATTGGCATCCGGCGCGGCAAAGCCCACGAGGCCGGTGTTCACGCCGCAATTCAATTCGCCACGCGCTTTGACGTCCGACAGCGTATCTGCGGACGCAAAACCAGCCACCAGACCGGCGACCGTCAGCGTGCCAAGAAATACGGATTTTTTCATAGTTACCTCTTCCTGAGTTGCCGCCATTTTTCGGGCGGTTTTATCGGACCCTGCGGTCCTGATGGTCTTCTTGGGGTTATCCCCCAGTAGGACGATAGTGGTCCAATTCGAAATGGCGCGTCAAGGTCGCTTCACGTCGCTTTTCGGAGCAGTTGCGGGGAATTCGGGCAATTGCCCGGCAAATGAGCAATTGCCGTAGGGTCAATTCTGCGGCTGGGCCAATTGCCAGAACCGGGCAGCCAGCAGCAATTCGGCACGCTTCAGCGCGGCCAGCTCATTGGCCTCATCATCTTGGCCCCATTGCTCAATCTGCCAATGCTCATCGATTCGGCTCAGCTCCCAGGCTTCCTCGGCCGACAGACGCCCCCGTGCAACCGCGAGGCCGATCACCAGAGA
This sequence comes from Phaeovulum sp. W22_SRMD_FR3, assembly GCF_052113705.1. Taxonomy (NCBI): domain Bacteria; kingdom Pseudomonadati; phylum Pseudomonadota; class Alphaproteobacteria; order Rhodobacterales; family Paracoccaceae; genus Phaeovulum; species Phaeovulum sp. W22_SRMD_FR3. The sequence continues at coordinate 118,650 of NZ_JBGQOG010000009.1, forward strand.
GCCGGTGATTCCCACGAGGTCGTAGAGCGCCGCCATTTCAAAGGGCGAGAGGTCGGACAATGCGGCGGCGAATGCCGCCGCCGCCGAATCGGGTTGTTGCACCGGCAGCACGCCCTGCGTCACCACCAGTTCCGCCGCCAGCGCCTCGGCCGCCCAGCCAAGCAGCGGGTCCCAGGCGGCGGCTTGCCGGGCGATCAGCTCGGCGGGCTGCGGCGCGCGGTAGCACAGAAGATCGGTGCCGCCATATTCCACCACCATGCTGGCCACCTCGGCCTGCTGGATCGCGACCTTGTCGATGGCGGCATTGGCACCGCGCGTCACCGGCATGGTGGCCGGATTGACCTTGCCGGTCTGCGCATCCCATTCGGCGGCAATCGCTTCGGCCATCTGCCGCGTCGGCACCACCAAGGGCGCTTTTGCCGGGGTTTTCACCGGGCGGCCATCCAGGGTGACGGTGAAACCGCCCTCGACTTCGCTGACATCTGCCGATGTCCAGAACCGCTTCACTGCCCAGGCGTTGCTCATGCCACACTCCACATCTCGTCCAGCGCGGCACCAAGCGCCGCGAAATCCGCCACCAGACAGCGCGCGCCTGCGGCCAGAAGCACCTCGGGCGCATGATAGCCCCAGCGCACGCCAATCGCCGCCACGCCCGCCGCCCGGGCCATTTCCATGTCAAAGCTGGTGTCGCCCAGCATGACCGCATCCGCCGCCGCAATGCCGGTCTCGGCCAGACAGGCCTCAATCATCGAGGGATGCGGTTTCGAGGGGTGATTGTCCGCCACCTGGCGGCTGACAAAGATCCCCTCCAACCCGTGATGGGCCAAAAGCGCATCAAGGCCGCGCTTTGATTTGCCGGTGGCAATCGCCAACACCAGATCCTCGCGCGCGGCGAGGCCGCGGATGAAATCCTCGGCGCCGGGATAGAGCAGTGCAGGCTCCACCTTGCGCTGGCCCATATAGCTGGCCTTGTAGGCGGCGACGATGGCATCGCGGGTGGCCTCTGGCAGCGCCGGGGCCAGCTCGGCCACTGCCTGCGGCAGCGAGAGGCCGACGATGCCCCGCACCTGCGCCAGCGGTGGCGGCACCTGCCCGACGGCCTCAAAGCCGACGGACATCGCGTGGTGGATATGGCTCTGGCTGTCCGAGATCGTCCCATCCACGTCAAAGATGACGAGGCGCAGGCTCATTTCTCATCCGCAAACGGATCGGCGGGCACGTCATTTTCCTGCCAGCCAAGCGTGTTCCAGGTGCGCAGCATATGCTCGGGCATCGGCGCGGTCAGCGTGATCATCTTCTTGGTGACCGGATGCTCGAAGGTGATCGAGCGGGCGTGCAGATGCAGCTTGCGGCTGATCTCGCCGCCGAGCTGCGCGCCCCAGCCATCGCCGAGGTTTTCCTGCCCCGAGCCGCCGTATTTGCCATCGCCGATGATCGGGTGACCATGTTCGGACATATGCGCGCGCAGCTGATGGGTGCGGCCGGTGATCGGCACCAGCGCCACCCAGCTGACCCGGCTGCCGAGCGCATCCATCACCGCGTAATCGGTGGTGGCGCGTTTGGCATTCGGGGTTTCATCCACCTTCGAGGGGTGAATGGCGATCATCTTTTCGCCCTCGCCACCGCCGCCGCGGCCCGGTGCCTTGACCAGACCATAGCGGATGGTGCCCATGCGCGGATGCGGCACACCGGCCACCGCCGCCCAATAGATCTTGCGGGTGTTGCGGTGCCGGAACCCTTCCGAGAGCGCGCGCGCCACCCGGTCGGTCCGCGCCAGCAGCAGCACGCCCGAGGTGTCTTTGTCCAGCCGGTGCACCAGCTTGGGGCGCTCCTTATAGCCAAACTTAAGCGCTTCGGTCAGTCCGTCCACATGACGGTTGCCCTGGCCCGAGCCGCCCTGCGAGGGCAGGCCCGGCGGCTTGTTCAGCGCGATGATATGCTCGTCTTTCCACAGCACCGCCGCCTGGATCATCTTTTCATCGGCGGGCAGGATGGTCGTGCGCGGCTCGCGCAAAGCGCGCGGGGCCACGACGTCACCGGCAGCCGCATCGGGCAGCGGCGGCACGCGGATTTCGGCCCCCGGCCCCACGCGGGTCGCGGCCTTGGCGCGGGCGCCATCCACCCGCACCTGTCCTGTGCGGCACATCTTTTCGATCATGCCTTGGTTCAGCTGCGCAAAGCGCCGCTTCAGCCAGCGGTCGAGGCGCTGTTCGCCCTCATCCACGCCGACGGTCAAAGTCTGTACGGCGCTCATCCGAGGGCTCCCGTGTTCAGGACAGCGCGGGCCATAGCCATCCCCGCCATCAATGCCAACAGCGATGCCACCACCGAGGCCAGCACATAAAACGCGGCCAGCGTCAGCTGACCCCGCTCATAGATCGTGACCGCATCCAGCGAGAAGGCCGAAAACGTGGTGAAACCGCCCAGTATCCCTGTCATCAAAAAGGGCGCGAAACGCATGCCCCCCTTTTGCGCCAAAACCACCACCAGCGCCCCCATAAGGCAGGAGCCGAGAATGTTGACGATCATCGTGCCATAGGGAAAGCCACCGCCCAGCACGCGGCTGGCAGTGACATTCACGAGGTACCGGCCGCTGGCGCCCAAGGCGCCCCCGAGGGCCACAGAAAACAGGGTCTGGATCATCGGGCCTCTCTGGGTGCAAAGGCAGCGAAAGTCAACCGCCGCGCTTGTCGCGCAGCTTGGCAAACCAGTCGACACGCTTTTTCAGCTCGCGCTCAAAACCGCGCTCCACCGGCTGATAGAGCACCGGGCGCTTCATCGTCTCGGGGAAGTAATTCTGTCCGGAAAAGCCATCCTCGGCGTCATGGTCATAGGCATAGCCCTCGCCATAGCCCTGCGCCGCCATCAGCTTGGTGGGGGCGTTGAGGATGTGTTTCGGCGGCGGCTCGGACCCGGTGCGGCGCGCCTCGGCCCGGGCGCCCTTGTAGGCGACATAACCCGCGTTGGATTTCGGCGCGAGGGCCAGGTAGATCACCGTCTGCGCCAGCGCCAGTTCGCCCTCGGGCGAGCCGATCCGCTCATAGATCTCCCAGGCGTGCAGCGCATGGGTCTGCGCCTGCGGGTCGGCCAGACCGATGTCCTCCACCGCCATCCGCACGAAGCGCCGCGCGAGGTAGCGGGGATCTTCGCCCCCCTCCAGCATCCGCGCGAACCAGTAAAGCGCCGCGTCGGGGTCAGACCCGCGCACCGATTTGTGCAAAGCCGAAATCAGGTTGTAATGCTCATCGCCGGATTTGTCGTATTTCGCCGCGCGCCGCATCAGCCGGGTGGACAGCTGGTCGGTGTCGAGCTTGTCGGTCACCTTCCAGGCCAGCACCTGCTCGATCAGGTTCAGCAGCGCGCGGCCATCGCCATCAGCCATCTCCAAGAGCGCCTCGCGCGCCGGAGCCTTCAGCGGCAAGGGACGCGACACAGCCTGCTCGGCCCGCTGGGCCAGCCGCTCAAGATCGGCGAGGCTGAGGCGCTCCAGCACGATCACCTGCGCGCGGCTGAGCACAGCGGCGTTCAACTCAAAGCTCGGGTTCTCGGTGGTGGCACCGACGAGGAGGATGGTGCCATCCTCCATATGCGGCAGGAAACTGTCCTGCTGCGCCTTGTTGAAGCGGTGGATCTCATCGACGAACAACAGCGTCCCCCGCCCCTGCTGCGCGCGCAGCTTGGCCGCCTCAAAAACCTTGCGCAGTTCCGGCACGCCGGAGAAAATCGCCGAGATCTGCACGAAGGCCCGGTCAGAGGCATCCGCGAGCAACCGGGCGATCGTGGTCTTGCCCACCCCCGGCGGCCCCCAGAGGATCAGCGACGAGAGCGAGCCGGCGCCCAGCATCGCCCCCAGCGGCCCCTCGGGGCCCAACACATGCGCCTGCCCGATCACCTCCGACAGGGCAGCCGGACGGATCCGGTCGGCCAGAGGGCGCGGCGCTTCGGGCTTTGGCCCGTCGGAAGGGGGTGCATCAAAAAGATCAGCCATGCGCCCATGCTATCCCCCTGCCCCGGCGGGCGAAAGGTGGCACAGGCATCACATAAGAAAAGGGGGCGGGCCCCCACGGTCCGCCCCCTATCATCGCATCAGATGCAGGTCTGTCAGTGCAGGTTGCCGCTGAAGTTCATCAAGACGACCTGATTGTCGACGCCATCAATGTTCATCACCGGACCCATCGCCGACATGTCGACGCCGACACGCCCCGCCCACCGCGGCCAGGTTGCCGCCAACAGGGTGACGCAATGCGTGGCCCCGAGGGCGCGGACGGAATCACCCAGCTGCGCGATCAGCTGCGTGTGCACCCGGCGACGGACCTGCGCGGGCACGTTATGCGCCACGAACAGCCGCGAGCTTTCCCAGATGTGATCCGCCTGCGGCGCCTCGTCATAGAGAAGATGCGCCGGGATCGTGTCGAGCAGGCCCCGCTGCGCATCGCGGATCATGTAGCTGTAGATGCCGCAACGGGTGGTGGTCGGCGTCAGACGGTTGCCCGCCAGCACATTGCCCTCATCGTCATGCACGACGACCCAGCGGCTGGCGGGCGTGTCGTACTGGTCATATTCCATGCCGAGCGCTTCCGGCAGGTTCCACTTGTTGTGGACGATGAACAGCTCGCGCCGCGCGCGAAGCATGTTGGCGAAAAGCTCGCCGTGGTTGTGGATGTTTTCAAAGGAAAGTGTCGTGGTCTGCATAATATGCTCCTGCAGGTTGGGGTTGAAACGAAACCGTGCGGGAGACAGGGGTGCTCAGATGAGACGATAATCCTTGGCGCGTTGAATCGCCTCGGCAGTGGTACGCGCCATCAACCGGATTCTCGCAGAGTTCAGCCGCGCCTTCAGCGCACTCTCCGATATGCCCAGTTTGGCCGCCGCCGCAGCGTGTCGGTCGCCTCCCGCGATATGCTTGAGTGCTTCGATTTGAGCGCGGGTGAGGTCTTGCGGAAGCTCGGTCATCGCATGCATCCGATGGATCAGCGTGGCAAACATCGCCATTTCATCATCGGTGAATTCGCGCTCTCCATGCGCCGCGCTGGCGATGGTGCGCGACTTGATCGGCCCGCAGGACACTGTCATCCCGTAATTCAGCCCATACCGGCGCGTCTCGTCAAAAATACCAAAAGGATCCGGTAATGACGGATCACTCCAACGGATCACCCCCTCTGTGCTAAAGCCCCAGGCGACCATCGGGTCGCGCAGCGCATAGCCATTCTCGGTGTAGTGATCCAGCCAGGCCTGATCATAGGTCTGAAAGGTCATCAGCGGTGAGGTGAAACGGATGTGCAGGCCTATAAAATACCCTGCCGGCGCGATTTTCGCCAGTTTCCGCAGTTCAATTTCGATTCCAGCATGCGTGACCATATCTTTTTAGACAAGTTGCCAATAATTTCGTCAACCGCAAAATTGGAAGGTTTTCAAACCCTTTGTATAGGTGCCGCACCGTAACGCGGCCACCAAAAGAAAAACCCCGCCAAAGGCGGGGCTTTCCAGAAAGACCGGAGCGTTGGCCTTATGCTTCGGCGGCTTCGCGCTCGAGGCGGGCTTTGTCAGCTGCGCCTTTTGCCGAGGTGTCGCGTTCCACGAATTCGATGATCGCCATCGGGGCCATGTCGCCATAGCGGAAGCCGGCTTTCAGGATACGGACATAGCCGCCCTGACGCTCTTTGTAGCGCGGCCCGAGGATATCGAACAGTTTCGCGACATACATGTCTTGCTTCAGCTGCGAGGCAGCCTGACGGCGGGCGTGCAGATCGCCACGTTTCGCCAGGGTGATCAGCTTTTCGATGATCGGGCGAAGTTCTTTGGCTTTCGGCAGGGTGGTCTTGATTTGCTCATGCTCGATGAGCGAACCGGCCATGTTGGCGAACATCGCTTTGCGGTGCTCATGGGTACGGTTCAGTTTGCGGTAACCGCTGGCGTGACGCATGGGAATCTCCTCTTCGCGTTTTTACTTTGTCCGGCGCACCCTCGAATGGGCGGCTCACCTTGGGGCTTTTGCCCATAGTTCCCCGGCAGATCCGGGCATTGAATGGGGGGCGTTTAGCGACGCCCCCCGAAGTTGTCAATCAGAACTGGTCTTCGAAACGCTTGGCCAGGTCTTCGATGTTTTCCGGCGGCCAGTCTTCGACTTCCATCCCGAGATGCAGACCCATGCCCGAAAGCACTTCCTTGATCTCGTTCAGCGATTTGCGGCCGAAGTTCGGGGTGCGCAGCATCTCGGCTTCGGTTTTCTGGATCAGATCGCCGATGTAGACGATGTTATCGTTCTTCAGGCAGTTCGCCGAACGCACCGAAAGCTCGAGCTCGTCGACTTTCTTCAGCAGGAGCGGGTTGAATTCCAGCCCGTCTTCCGCATCCGCCTTCGAGGCCGATTCCGGTTCGTCGAAGTTGACGAAGATCGACAGCTGGTCTTGCAGGATGCGTGCAGCATAGGCCACGGCGTCATCCGGCGTCAGCGAGCCGTCGGTTTCGATCTTCATGGTCAGCTTGTCATAGTCCAGCACCTGGCCCTCACGGGTCGGCTGCACTTCGTAGCTGACTTTTTTCACCGGCGAATAGATCGCATCGATCGGAATCAGGCCGATCGGCGCATCTTCCGGGCGATTCTTGTCGGCAGCGACATAGCCTTTGCCGGTGTTGACGGTCAGTTCCATGAACAGATCCGCGCCATCGTCGAGGTGACAGATGACATGGTCTTTGTTCAGCACTTCGATGCCGTTCGATTCCGAGATGTCACCAGCGGTGACAACGCCCGGGCCTTTGGCAGAGATCGACAGGCGTTTCGGCCCTTCGACTTCCATCTTCAGGCTCACGCCTTTGAGGTTCAGCACGATATCGGTGACGTCTTCACGCACACCGGCGACGCTGGAGAACTCATGCAGGACGTTGTCGATCTGCACGCTGGTGATCGCAGCACCTTGCAGCGACGACATCAGCACCCGGCGCAGCGCATTGCCCAGCGTCAGACCAAAACCGCGTTCCAGCGGTTCGGCGGTGACGGTGGCCTGACGTGCGGGATCGTTGCCGACCTTCACATCCAGCTGCGCGGGCTTGATCAATTCAGCCCAATTCTTGTGGATCATGCGTTCTGCCTCCATACTTGTCCCAGACCCATGTCCGTTATCCGGGACGCCCGAGGATAAAAACGAAAGCGACCGGGCCGCGTGAAGAATCACACGGCCCGATCACTGTAGTGTCGATTAGACGCGACGGCGCTTCGGCGGACGGCAGCCGTTGTGAGCCATCGGGGTCACATCACGGATCGAGGTGATGTTGAAGCCGGCAGCGGCCAGCGCGCGCAGCGCCGACTCACGGCCCGAACCCGGGCCCTGCACTTCGACTTCCAGCGTTTTCACGCCGTGTTCCTGGGCTTTTTTGCCAGCATCTTCAGCAGCCATCTGAGCGGCATAAGGGGTCGATTTACGCGAACCCTTGAAGCCCATGGTGCCAGCCGACGACCAGGCAATCGCGTTGCCCTGCACGTCGGAGATCAGGATCTTGGTGTTGTTGAACGAGGAGTTCACATGAGCAACGCCAGAGGCGATGTTCTTGCGCTCTTTGCGCTTCATGCGGGTCTTATCACGAGCCATAGCTATACCCTCCCCTTATTTCTTCTTACCAGCAATGGCCTTAGCGGGGCCTTTGCGGGTACGGGCGTTGGTGTGGGTACGCTGACCGCGGACGGGCAGGTTACGGCGGTGACGCAGGCCGCGGTAGCAGCCGAGGTCCATCAGACGTTTCACGTTCGTCGAGACTTCGCGACGCAGGTCGCCCTCAACGGTGTGGTTCGCGTCGATGTATTCGCGGATCGCGAGCACTTCGGCATCCGACAGCTCGTTCACACGACGGGTGCGATCGATGCCAACGGCGGCGCAGATGAGCTCAGCGGTGTGGTTGCCGATACCGGCAATGTAGGTCAATGCGATCGGGACGCGTTTCCCGGTCGGAATGTTGACGCCAGCAATACGTGCCAAACGTGTCTTCCTTCATGTTGCGGTTCCGTATCGCCGGAACCTTTTTTCACAACCAAGCCCCGTAAACGAAGCAGGGCCAAACGACATCACGACGCAGGTACGAGACCAGGAATCCGTGACGATTCTCGTGCGAGACGCCGTGACCTAGAGGGATTTGACCCTCAGGTCAAGCGTCAAGCCTAATTTACCGTGTGCGCGCGGAAATCAGCCGCGATCCTGATCCAGAATCGCTGCGACTTCGCCTGCGACCGCGTCAATCTCGCCCAGGCCATCGACCGAGAAGAGATCGCCGAGCGCGTAGTAATACCCGATCAGCGGCGAGGTCTTTTTGTAATATTCCATCAGCCGCTGCTTCAGGCTGTCGGCATTGTCATCCGCCCGACGCCGCAGATCATGCGAGCCACAGACGTCACAGGTGCCCTCAACGGCGGTCGGTTTGGTCTGATCGTGGTAGACCTCACCGCAATTGCCGCAGGTGAAGCGGCCGGTGATGCGCGCCACGAGTGCCGCATCATCCACCCGCATCTCCACCACGGCATCCAGACGCTGCCCCATCCGGGCCAGCAGCCGACCCAACGCATCTGCCTGCGGCAGCGTGCGGGGAAAGCCGTCAAAGATGAAGCCACCGGCAGAATCACCCACCAGCTTTTCCTCGATCAGACCGATCACGATCTCATCGGTGACCAGCTCGCCGCGGCTCATCACTTCGGCCACGCGTTTGCCCATCTCGGTGCCCGAGCTTTGGGCCTCGCGGAGCATGTCACCGGTGGAGAGCTGCACCATGTTGCGCTCTTCCACCAGCTTGCGTGCCTGCGTCCCTTTTCCGGCCCCCGGGGGCCCCAACAGGATGATGTTGACCATGGTGTCCCCTTCCCCGGATCAGCGGCGCGACGGCGCGCGTTTGGCAGTGGTTTTCTTCTTGCCGCGCAGCTGCGACTTCTCGATCAGGCCTTCGTATTGGTGCGCCAGCAGGTGCGACTGGATCTGCTGGATCGTGTCCATCGTCACCGAGACCACGATCAGCACCGAGGTGCCGCCGAAGTAGAACGGGATCGAGAATTGCGAGCGGAGGATTTCCGGCAAGAGACAGATTGCTGCCAGATAGGCCGACCCGATCACCAGGATCCGTGCCACAACATAGTCGAGGTAGTCTTCGGTCTTTTTGCCCGGACGGATGCCCGGAATAAACCCGCCCTGATTCTTCAGGTTGTCGGCCACATCATCGGATTTGAACGCCACGTTGGCCGTGTAGAAATAGGCAAAGAACACGATCATCGCGACGAAGAACAGCAGATAGAGCGGCTGCCCGGGGCCGAAATAGGCCAGGATCGTCGACATCACCGGGCCGGTATTCGCGCCCGAGAAGGTTGCCAAAGTCGTCGGCAGCAACAGGAGCGAAGAGGCAAAGATTGCCGGGATCACGCCTGCCGGGTTGACTTTGATCGGCAGATGGCTCGAGCCGCCGTCATAGATTTTCATGCCCACCTGACGGCGGGGATATTGGATATGGATCTTGCGCAGCGCGCGCTCCATGAAGACCACCGCGCCGATGACCAGCACGACCATCACCAGCACGCCCAGCATCACCGGGGTCGAGATGGCACCCGAACGGCCCTGGCTGAAGAACTGTGCCAGATGCGCCGGGATCTCGGCGACGATGCCGACAAAGATGATCAGCGAGGTGCCATTGCCGATGCCGCGGCTGGTGATCTGCTCCCCCAGCCACATCAGGAACATGGTGCCGCCCACGAGGGTAATCACCACCGACATCTGGAAATACAGGCCCGGGGCATGGGCCAGACCACCGGCCTCAAGGCTTTTCGCAAGGCCGTAGGCCTGGAAGAGCGCGAGGGCCACGGTGGCGTAGCGGGTGTATTGGTTGATCTTCTTGCGGCCCGCTTCGCCCTCTTTCTTCAACCCTTCCAGCGCCGGGACCATGGAGGTCAGCAGCTGGACGATGATCGAGGCCGAAATATAGGGCATGATGCCGAGGGCGAAGATGCCCATCCGACCCAGCGCACCACCGGTGAACATGGTGAGGATGCCGCCAAGACCTGCCCCGGCCTGCTCCATGAAATTGCGAAGCGCAATGCCATCGATGCCCGGAACCGGGATATAGGTGCCCAGACGGTAAACCATCAAAAGCCCGAGGGTGAAGAAAATGCGGCTGCGAAGCTCGGTCGCCTTGCCCAAGGCGCCCCAGCTGAGGTTCGCCGCCATTTGCTCTGCAGCAGATGCCATGTGCGCTGTCTCTTTCATGGACAGCGCCGCCGAACCGTTTTCCGGTCGGCGGCGCTTGGAAAACTAGTGCCTATGTAAGCGGCGCGGGGGCCGCCGACAACTGCTTATTCAGCGGCAACGCTTGCCACGTTCAGCTTGCCACCGGCTTTCGCAACAGCTTCCACCGCCGGAGCCGAGGCGCCGGTGACGGTGATGGTTGCGGGAGCGGTCAGCTCGCCTTTGGCCAGAACGCGGATCCCGTCGAGAACGCGGCGCACCAGACCCGATGCAACCAGCACTTCTTCGGTGATCTCGACTTTGCCGTCGATTTTGCCGAGGTCGATGAATTTCTGGATCAGGCCCAGGTTCACCACGGCGTAATGCTTTTGGTTCGGCTTGTTGAAGCCCCGTTTCGGCAGACGCCGATAGAGGGGCATCTGGCCGCCTTCATAGCCGCCAATGGCCACGCCCGAACGGGACTTCTGACCTTTGATACCGCGACCGGCGGTTTTACCTTTGCCCGAGCCCGGACCACGTGCAACGCGTTTCTTTTTACGGGCAGCGCCGGGATTGTCGTGCAGTTCGTTCAGTTTCATGTCGCTAACTCCTGGCCGGAACTGCCCTACCAGCGACGGATGGGGCAAACACGGCATTTCTTGTTGATTGAACCAGATGATTCCGGGCCCCAGAGAGGGCCACCGGGGGCGTATAGACGCCAAAGCCCCCTGTGGCAAGCCCTCCCCTGCCCCGCGCCTCTGCCGCCCCCCGCACGCGACAATCCGCCACGCACGGTCGCGCCTCAGCCGGCGAAGAAACCCCAGCCATCCGGCTCAAGCCCGAATTCGGCCGCAAGGCGCGTCAGACGCTCTTCATGCGCCCAAAGCCCCTCGACGCTCAGAGGTTCGGATGCCGTGGTCACCGCCACCTCATCCTCGTCTTCCAGCCACTCGGCTTCGTAGCCGAGTGCTGCCGCTGCGGCGGCGAAACCCGCGCCATTGGCATCTTCATCCTCAACGACGAATTGAAAATTGACGCAGGCCGTCTCCGGCAGCGCCTGCATCGCCACGATCTCGCGAAAAATCTCTTCGGTTTCGCGTTTCTGACCCTTCAGATCCATTCTTTCCTCCGGTTGCAGCGCGGTCCGCTGCCAGGCCGCCCATATGAAAAACGCCCCGCTTTCGCAGGGCGCTTTCTGATCCGAGAGAAGAGGCCTCAGGCCTTTTCTTCGATGATTTTTACAAGATGCGGGATCTTGTTGACCATGCCGCGGACCGAAGGAGTGTCTTCGAGTTCACGGGTGCGGTTCATCTTGTTCAGGCCCAGACCTTTGAGGGTCGCGGTCTGAACGGCCGGACGACGCGCGGCCGACGCATATTGCTTCACGACGATGGTAGCCATTGTCCTGTTCCTTATGCTTCGACGACTTCAGCGTCGGGCTTCTTCAGGATGTCGCCAACCTTCTTGCCGCGACGTTGCGCGACCTGACGGGGGCTCGATTCCTGCTTCAGACCGTCGATGGTCGCGCGGATCATGTTGTACGGGTTCGACGAACCCAGCGATTTCGCCACAACGTCCTGGACGCCGAGCATCTCGAACACAGCGCGCATCGGACCACCGGCGATGATACCGGTACCGGCAACGGCCGTCCGCATGACCACTTTACCGGCGCCGTGACGGCCCTCGATATCGTGGTGCAGGGTGCGGGCGTCCTTCAGCGGCACGCGAACCAGCGAACGTTTCGCCTGCTCGGTCGCTTTCCGGATCGCTTCCGGCACTTCTTTCGCTTTGCCCTTGCCGAAGCCGACGCGACCACGCTGGTCACCGACAACGACGAGTGCGGCGAAGCCGAAGCGCTTACCACCCTTCACGGTTTTCGACACACGGTTGATCGCCACCAGGCGGTCAGCGAATTCCGGGGTTTCCGTCTCACGACGATCGTCGCGGCGGTCCCGGCGGTTTTGTTGTTCTGCCATTGTAAAACTCCTCAGAACTTCAGGCCGCCTTCACGGGCAGCGTCGGCCAAAGCCTTGATCTTCCCGTGAAAGAGGAAACCGCCACGGTCGAAGTAGCACTCTTCGACCCCGGCCTTCTTAGCCCGCTCGGCAATCGCCGCACCGACTTTCGTCGCCGCTTCGACGTTGTTCTTGCCGATCACGCCCAGATCCTTTTCGAGGGTCGAGGCGGCGGCAACGGTCACGCCGTTCACGTCGTCGATCAGCTGAACGCTGATGTTCTTCAGAGAGCGATGGACCGAAAGGCGAAGACGCCCGTTGGCCATAGCCCGCAGTTTGTTCCGAACGCGCAGGCGGCGCTTGAGGAACAGATCTCTCTTGTTGTTCGCCATGATCGCGCCCCTTACTTCTTCTTGCCTTCCTTGCGGAAGATGAACTCACCTTTGTAGCGGATGCCTTTGCCTTTGTAGGGCTCGGGCTGGCGCCACTCACGGATGTTCGCAGCGACCTGACCAACGAGTTGTTGATCGGTGCCTTCCACAACGATTTCAGTTTGCTTCGGCGAGGTCACGGTGACCCCTTCCGGAACTTCGAAGTTGACTTCGTGGCTGTAGCCCAGCGAGAGCTTCAGGACGTTGCCGTTCATCGCAGCGCGGTAACCCACACCTTGAATTTCCAGCTCTTTCTTGAAGCCTGCGGTTACGCCCGTCACCAGGTTCGCAACCATCGACCGTGCCATACCCCATTGCTGGCGCGCACGTTTCGAGGTGCCGCGCGGCGTCACCGTGACGGTCGAGCCGTCGAGGGTGATCGTCACGTCATCCGTGGCCGTAAAGTTCCGGGTGCCTTTCGGGCCCTTCACTTCGATCGTCTGACCGCTCACCGAGGCCGAAACCCCCGAGGGCAGCTCGACCGGTTTTTTCCCAATACGAGACATCTTGCCCTCCTTAGAACACGGTGCAGAGCACTTCGCCGCCAACATTGGCGGTGCGTGCGGCGGCGTCCGTCATCACACCCTTGGGGGTGGACACGATCGACAGGCCCAGGCCGTTACGCACGGTCGGGATGTCTTTAACGCTGGCGTACACGCGGCGACCCGGTTTCGAAACGCGTTTGAGTTCGCGGATCACCGGGGTACCTTCGAAATACTTCAGGCTGATTTCAATTTCCGGCTGGCCAGCGGCGCTCACCGTTTTCTCATAACCACGGACATAGCCTTCCGAGACCAGCACATCCAGCACCCAGGCGCGCAGCTTGGAAGCAGGCGTCTTGACGGTGGACTTGCCGCGCAGTTGCGCGTTGCGGATACGGGTCAGCATATCGCCGAGAGGATCGTTCATCGACATGTCTCGACCTCCTTACCAGCTCGACTTCACCATGCCGGGAATCTGACCGAAGGAGGCCAGTTCGCGCAGCATGATCCGCGAGAGTTTGAGCTTACGGTAGTAAGCATGGGGACGACCGGTCAGTTGGCAACGGTTGTGCAGACGGACGGCCGACGAATTGCGGGGCAGCTCAGCCAGTTTCAGAGTCGCTTTGAAGCGCTCTTCCATCGGCAGGGACTGGTCTTCGATGATCGCTTTCAGAGCCGCGCGCTTGTCAGCGTATTTGCTGACCAGCTTCGCGCGCTTCTTCTCGCGCTCAACCATGGAAACTTTTGCCATTGTCTCTTTCTCCCCGCGATCAGCTGTTGAAAGGCATGTTGAATTGCTTCAACAGCGCTTTCGCGACCGCGTCGTCTTTCGCGGTGGTGCAGATGATGATGTCCATGCCCAGAACTTCATCGACTTTATCAAAGTCGATTTCCGGGAACACGATATGCTCTTTCAAGCCCATCGCGTAGTTACCACGACCGTCAAACGAGCTGCCTTTGACGCCGCGGAAGTCGCGGACGCGCGGCAGCGCGATGGTGATCAGGCGGTCCAGGAATTCATACATCCGGTCGCCACGCAGCGTGACTTTGCAGCCCAGCGGCATTTCTTCACGAACGCGGAAGCCGGCGATCGACTTTTTCGCTTTCGTGATGACGGCCTTCTGACCCGCGATCAGCGACAGCTCCTCGGAGGCCTGTTTGACCTTCTTGGTGTCTTTGACCGCTTCGCCAACGCCCATGTTCAGGACGATCTTGTCCAGACGCGGCAGTTGCATGTCGTTCTTGAAGCCGAACTCTTCCTTCAAGGCGGCACGGATGACGTCCTTGTAGTGCGCTTTCAGGCGCGGAGTATAGGTAGCAGCGTCCAACATCAGATCGCCTCCCCGGTGGTCTTGGCGAAACGCACTTTCTTGCCGTCTTCCTCGCGGAAGCCGACGCGGGTGGCTTTGCCGTTGGCATCAAGCAGAGCCAGGTTCGACAGATCGATCGGCATCGCTTTCGAGATGCGGCCGCCCTGTTGGGTCTGGGTCTGACGGGTGTGGCGGATCGCCATGTTCACGCCTTCGACAACAGCTTTGTTGTCTTTCGGAGCGACCGAAGCGATTTCACCTTGCTTGCCTTTGTCTTTACCGGCGAGCACGACGACCTTGTCGCCCTTGCGAAGTTTCGCAGCCATTACAGCACCTCCGGCGCAAGCGAGATGATCTTCATGAAGTTCTTCGCACGCAGCTCACGCACGACCGGCCCGAAGATACGGGTGCCGACCGGTTCGCCCTGGTTGTTCAGGATGACGGCAGCGTTACGGTCGAAGCGGATGGCGGTGCCATCTTCACGACGGACTTCTTTGGCGGTGCGCACGACGACGGCCTTGCGGACGTCACCTTTCTTCACGCGACCACGCGGGATGGCTTCCTTCACGGAAACGACAATGATGTCGCCCACCGACGCATAGCGACGGTGCGAACCACCCAGGACCTTGATGCACTGAACTCGGCGAGCGCCGGAGTTGTCAGCAACATCCAGATTGGTCTGCATCTGGATCATTTGGTTTCTCCCGACCTTTGGGGACTATCCCCAGGGTTTCGATAAAGCGGGACCAGTCGAAGCTTACGCCTCGACAACGACGGTCCAACGTTTGGTTTTCGAAATCGGCGCGCATTCTTCGATACGAACGGTATCGCCGGTTTTGAATTGGTTCAGCGCGTCGTGCGCGCGGTATTTTTTCGACTTACGAACGGTTTTGTGCAGCAGCGGGTGCTTAAAACGACGCTCGACGAGAACCGTGATGGTTTGCTCGTTCTTGTCCGAGGTCACAACGCCTTGCAGGATACGTTTCGGCATGGGTGTGCTCCTCAGTTCGCCGCCGCGACGGCGGCTTTCTGGTTCAGGACCGTCTTGATGCGGGCAACGTCACGACGGACGGTGCGCATGCGGGCGGTGTTTTCCAGTTGGTTGGTGGCTTGTTGGAAGCGCAGGTTAAACGCCTCTTTCTTCAGCGCAACCAGCTCGTCGCGGAGCTGGTCAGGCGTCTTTGCCGACAGTTCTTGGGCGTTCATGCGCCTTTTCCCTTTTTCAATCACCAGCAGGCCCCGAAAATCTGGGTGACCTGTGATCTGGTGGATCAATGATGAACACGCGAATCCCGAAGCCCGGGAATCGCGCGATGCGTCCGTATAGGGGAAGGAACCCAAGAGAACAAGGGAAACTTTGCGCGCCCCTGCCCTCCGGCACCACCGCCCCCATCACGCAAAAAGGCCCCACCGTTTCCGGCGGGGCCCCTTCGATTTTCGGCGCGTTGCGCGACCTGGGATTACCAGTCTTCGCGGGCGACGATCCGGCTCATCACCGGAAGTTTGTTGGCGCCCAGACGCAGCGCTTCACGGGCGATCGGCTCGGCAACGCCGTCGATCTCGAACATGATGCGGCCCGGTTTCACCTTGGCTGCCCAGTAGTCGATCGAGCCTTTACCTTTACCCATCCGGACTTCGGTCGGTTTCGACGAAACCGGGACATCCGGGAAGATACGGATCCAGACACGGCCTTGACGCTTCATGTGGCGGGTGATCGCGCGGCGGGCCGCTTCGATCTGCCGCGCCGTGACGCGCTCCGGCTCCGTGGCTTTGAGAGCGAAAGACCCGAAGTTCAGGTTGAAGCCGCCTTTGGCTTCACCGCTGATCCGGCCTTTGAACTGTTTGCGGAACTTCGTCCGTTTCGGTTGCAGCATCTCTCATACTCCTCAACGAGCGTCGCGACGCGGGCCGCGCGGTGCCGGACCCTCTTGGGCTTCGGCTTGGCGACGGTCACGTGCTTGCGGGTCGTGCTCCATGATCTCGCCTTTGAAGATCCAGACCTTCACCCCGATGATCCCGTAAGCGGTTTTCGCTTCATGGGTCGCGTAGTCGATGTCTGCACGCAGGGTGTGCAGCGGCACGCGGCCTTCACGGTACCATTCGGTCCGCGCGATTTCAGCGCCGCCGAGACGGCCGCCAACGTTCACACGGATGCCGAGAGCGCCGATGCGCATGGCGTTCTGCACGGCGCGCTTCATGGCACGACGGAACGAAACGCGGCGTTCGAGCTGCTGGGTGATCGATTCCGCGACCAGCTGAGCGTCGAGCTCCGGCTTGCGCACTTCAACGATGTTGAGGTGCAGCTCGGATTTCGTCATGTTGGCAAGTTTCTTGCGCAGCGTTTCGATATCCGCGCCTTTTTTGCCGATGATGACGCCCGGACGGGCTGCGTGGATCGTGACGCGGCACTTTTTGTGCGGACGCTCGATGATCACGCGGGAGATGCCCGCTTGCTTGGCTTCTTCATGGATGAAGTCGCGCATCTTGAGATCTTCAAGAAGCAGATTCCCATAGTCTTTCGACTCAGCGAACCAACGGCTGTCCCAGGTGCGGTTGACCTGAAGGCGCATGCCGATCGGATTGACCTTCTGACCCATTACGCACGCTCCTCGATCTGACGCACCTTGATGGTGATTTCCGAAAACGGCTTCATGATCTTGCCGAACCGGCCACGCGCACGCGGACGACCGCGTTTCATGACCAGGTTTTTGCCAACCCAGGCTTCAGCAACGATCAGGCTGTCAACGTCCAGCCCGTGGTTGTTCTCAGCGTTGGCAATGGCCGACTGAAGACATTTCTTCACATCGTCCGAGATCCGCTTTTTCGAGAAGGTGAGGTCGGCCAGAGCCTTGTCCACTTTCTTGCCACGGATCAGCGCAGCCACCAGATTCAGTTTCTGGGGCGAAGTGCGAAGCATCTTGGTCTTCGCCATCGCCTCATTGTCCGCCACGCGGCGCGGATTCTGTTCCTTACCCATGGCTTACTTCCTCTTGGCTTTTTTGTCGGCAGCGTGGCCGTAATAGGTACGGGTCGGCGAGTATTCACCGAACTTCTGGCCGATCATTTCCTCGGTGACGTTCACCGGGATATGTTTGTGGCCGTTGTAGACCGCAAAGGTCAGACCCACAAATTGCGGCAGGATGGTGGAGCGGCGCGACCAGATCTTGATCACTTCGCTTTTGCCCGACTCGCGCGCTTTCTCGGCTTTCTTCAGCACATAAGCGTCGACGAAGGGGCCTTTCCAAACAGAACGTGCCATGGATTAACGACCCTTCTTAGCGTTGCGCGAACGGACGATATACTTGTCCGTGGCCTTGTTCTTACGGGTCTTGTTGCCCTTGGTCCCTTTACCCCAGGGGGTAACCGGGTGACGACCACCCGAGGTCCGGCCTTCACCACCACCATGCGGGTGGTCGATCGGGTTCATGGCGACACCGCGAACGCTCGGGCGGATGCCCTTGTGACGGTTACGACCAGCTTTACCGAGGTTCTGGTTCGAGTGGTCGGCGTTCGACACCGCACCCACCGTTGCCATGCACTCTTGACGGACCATGCGCAGCTCGCCCGAGGACAGGCGGATCTGAGCGTAGCCACCGTCACGACCAACGAACTGAGCATAGGTGCCTGCAGCGCGGGCCAGCTGGCCGCCCTTGCCGGCTTTCAGCTCGACGTTGTGCACGATGGTACCGATCGGCATGCCCGAGAACGGCATCGCGTTGCCCGGCTTCACGTCGGTCTTGGCGCCAGCGATCACGCTGTCACCCACGGCCAGACGTTGCGGCGCCAGGATATAGGCCTGTTCGCCGTCTTCGTATTTCACAAGTGCGATGAAGGCGGTGCGGTTCGGGTCATATTCGATCCGTTCGACGACTGCCGCCATGTTGAACTTGTTGCGCTTGAAATCGACGATGCGATACAGACGCTTTGCCCCACCGCCAATGCGGCGCATCGTAATCCGTCCGGTATTGTTCCGGCCGCCCGATTTCGTCAGACCCTCGGTGAGGGATTTGACGGGGCGACCTTTCCAAAGCTCCGAACGGTCGATCAGAACCAGCCCACGCTGGCCAGGCGTCGTCGGCTTATACGACTTGAGTGCCATGCTTTCTGTCTTCCGTTGCTTTGGACCAAAGGTCCGTTTCGTTCTGAGCGTTTCCGCTCTTTACGTGCGTTCCGTCGCCGGATCGCAAAATGGTCCGCGGCCCCGAGAAAACCCGGGGCCGCGAGATTCGTTGCCTTCTATCAAAGGCCGGTGGAGACGTCGATAGTGTTTCCGTCTTCCAGCGTCACATAGGCTTTCTTCACGTCGTTCCGCACGCCGGTTTTGCCGCGGAATTTCTTGACCTTGCCTTTGGTGATCGTCGTGTTGACCGCTTTCACCTTCACACCAAACAGCGCCTCAACGGCCTCTTTGATCTGCGGTTTGTTCGAGTCGATCGAGACCTGGAACACCACGGCGCCGTTTTCGGACGCCATCGTGGCTTTCTCGGTGATGATCGGCTTGCGGATCACGTCGTAGTGTTCAGCTTTCGCACTCATTTCAGGCGAGCCTCCAGAGCTTCGACGCCGGCCTTGGTGATGACCAGGGTGTCGCGTTTCAGGATGTCATAGACGTTGGCCCCCATCGTCGGCAGAACATCGATACCTTCGATGTTGCGCGCGGCGCGGGCGAAGTTTTCGTTCACTTCGGCACCGTCGATGATCAGAACGCGCTTCCAGCCGAGCTCCTTGGCGACTTTCGCCAGGATCGCGGTTTTGGCTTCGGCCATCACAGCCTCGTCCAGGATGACCAGGTTGCCCGCAACGGCTTTCGCCGAGAGTGCGTGCTTCAGGCCCAGAGCGCGGAACTTTTTCGGCAGGTCATGCGCATGGCTGCGCGAAACCGGGCCTTTGTACGTACCACCGTGACGGAAGGTCGGCGCCTTGCGGGAACCGTGACGTGCGCCACCGGTGCCTTTTTGGCGGTAGATCTTCTTGGTCGAGTAGCTCACGTCCGACTTGCCCAGCGTCGAGTGGGTACCCGCCTGGCTGCGCGCACGCTGCCAGCGGACCACACGGTGCAGGATGTCCGCGCGCGCTTCCAGACCGAAGATATCGTCCGGGAGTTCGATCGAACCAGCCTTGCCGGCGTCGAGTTTGATCACATCGAATTTCATGCTTCACCCCCTTCGGCCGAAACTTCTTCGACCGGAGCAGCCGCAACAGCCGATTTCAGACCGGCGGGCAGCGGCAGGTTTTGCGGCAGCGGTTTTTTGACCGCGTCCTTGACCGTGACCCAGCCACCTTTCGAGCCCGGAACCGAACCTTTGACCATGATCAGGCCGCGGTCGGCATCGGTTTTCACCACTTGGATGTTTTGCGTGGTCACACGCACAGCACCCAGATGGCCAGCCATTTTCTTGCCTTTGAACACCTTACCCGGGTCTTGGCACTGGCCGGTCGAACCGTGCGAACGGTGCGAGATCGACACGCCGTGCGAGGCGCGCAGACCACCGAAGTTGTGACGCTTCATCGCACCGGCAAAGCCTTTACCGATCGAGGTACCGGCGATGTCGACGAACTGGCCTTCATTGTAGTGCTCGGCCGAGATCTCGGCGCCGACTTCAATCAGGTTGTCGGGCGACACGCGGAATTCCGCGATCTTGCGCTTCGGCGCCACGTTCGCTTTCGCGAAATGGCCGCGCAGGGCTGCGGTGGTCCGCTTGGCTTTCGCCGTGCCAGCACCCAGCTGAACAGCGGTATAGCCGTCACGCTCGGCGGTGCGCTGAGCCACCACTTGCAGGTTGTCGAGTTGGAGGACGGTCACCGGAACTTGGCGGCCATCTTCGAGGAACAGCCGGGTCATGCCCAGCTTCTTGGCGATTACACCAGAACGCAGCATCAGATACGCCCTCCTCAGACTTTGATTTCGACGTCGACGCCGGCAGCCAGGTCGAGCTTCATCAGCGCGTCCACGGTTTGCGGGGTCGGATCGACGATGTCGAGAAGACGCTTATGCGTGCGGATTTCCCACTGGTCACGCGACTTTTTGTCGATGTGCGGGCCACGCAGAACGGTGAATTTCTCGATTTTGTTCGGCAGCGGGATCGGGCCCCGGACCGTTGCACCGGTACGCTTTGCGGTGTTGACGATTTCCTGGGTGCTGGCGTCCAGCACACGGTAATCGAACGCCTTCAGCCGGATGCGAATGTTTTGACTCATTGTCTTGCCTCTCGCGGGCTTCAGTTGAGAGGCAGACGGAACCTCATGCTCCGCCTGCGTCGAACCTTGGTCTTCCAGAAGACGCGAGGCCCGCCCTAGGGGCAGGCCGGAATCACGTCTCTTTAAAACCGATGGCGCGCAATACAAGGCGCGCCATCGGCAATCAAGCTAAAAGCGACGGCGCGATCCAAAAGACCGCGCCTGCACCTGAATTACTTCAGGATTTTCGACACGACGCCTGCGCCGACGGTGCGGCCGCCTTCACGGATGGCGAAGCGCAGTTTTTCTTCCATGGCGATCGGCGCGATCAGTTCGACTTCGAACTTCAGGTTGTCGCCCGGCATCACCATTTCAGTGCCTTCCGGCAGTTTCACGGTGCCGGTCACGTCGGT
>NZ_JBGQOG010000010.1:0-138209 GCF_052113705.1 Phaeovulum sp. W22_SRMD_FR3
GGCCCGAGATCGAGAACACGTCTTCGATCGGCATCAGGAACGGCTGGTCAACAGCGCGCTCCGGGGTCGGGATGTAGCTGTCAACCGCTTCCAGCAGCGCCCGGATCGACGATTCGCCGATTTCCGGACGGGTGCCGTTCATTGCGTGCAGCGCCGAACCCTTGATGATCGGAATGTCGTCGCCCGGGTAGTCGTAGGACGACAGCAGTTCGCGGATTTCCATCTCAACCAGTTCGATGAGCTCTTCGTCATCCACCTGGTCAACTTTGTTCATGTACACGACCATGTACGGAATGCCGACCTGACGGCCGAGCAGGATGTGCTCGCGCGTTTGCGGCATCGGGCCGTCAGCCGCGTTCACCACCAGGATCGCGCCGTCCATCTGTGCCGCACCGGTGATCATGTTCTTCACATAGTCAGCGTGGCCCGGGCAGTCGACGTGGGCGTAGTGACGGTTCGCCGTCTCATATTCCACGTGCGCCGTCGAGATGGTGATCCCGCGGGCTTTCTCTTCCGGCGCGCCGTCGATTTGGTCATATGCGCGGAATTCACCAAAGTATTTGGTGATCGCAGCGGTCAGCGTGGTTTTGCCGTGGTCAACGTGGCCAATCGTGCCGATGTTGACGTGCGGTTTGTTCCGTTCAAACTTTGCCTTTGCCATCGCGGGGGCGCCTCGTGGTTTGGGGGGGCCGCCGGGGCCCCGAGTGAGCATCGCGCGCTACCTATTTGCTGCCAGAAGAAAAATCAAGCCCGCTTGAGCGTATCCCTTGGCGGCAGGCGACGGGGGGCTATCTTGTGCGGCATGAACAGCGCATTCCCCCCTCCCCCCGCCGCCGCCCCGGCTGCGGTTCCCGCCCGCGCCGCCCTGGCCACCCGGCCGCTCGGCGTCTGGGGCAGCCTCAAGGTGGCGCAGCGTAACCTCTTGGGGCTGATCCCGGAAATCGCCACGCGGCAGCCGATGGTCTCGGGCTCGACCGGCAAACGCTGGCATATGGTGATGGACCCCGGCGCGCTCCGCCGCATCCTGAAAGACCGGGTTGAGGATTATCCGAAATCGGATGTGACCAAGCTGATCCTCGGCCCGGCCATTGGCGACAGCCTGTTTGTCGCCGAAGGCGCGCATTGGCGCTGGCAGCGCCGCGCCGCCGCCCCCGCCTTTGCCGCCCGCAATGTCGAGGCTTTGGCCCCGGTGATGACCGCCGCAGCGGAGGCCGCCAGTGCCCGGCTGCAGGTGCCCGCGGGCCGCGCGGTGAACCTTTACGATGAAATGGTCACCGCCACCTTCGAAGTGATCTCGGATGTCACCTTTTCCGGTGAGCCGGGCTTTGACCGCAGCGCCGTGCACCGCGCGATTGACGCCTATATCGCGCAGACGGCCAAGGTGTCGCTGCTCGACATTCTGGGCCTGCCCGGCTGGATCCCGCGACCGGGGCGGCTGCTGTCAGGCAGTGCTGTGCGCGACATGAAGCGGCTGGCGGATGCCGCGATCGACGGGCGCGGGGCGCAAACGCCGCATGCGACGCCGGATCTGCTGGACCTTCTGAATGGGGCCGAAGACCCCGAGACCAAACGGCAGATGAACCGGGCCGAGCTGCGCGACAACCTTCTCACCTTCATCGTGGCGGGGCATGAGACGACGGCGCTGACCCTCTCCTGGGCACTCTATCTCTGCGCTTTTGACCCGGCAGTGCAAGACGCCGCGCGGGCCGAGGCGCAGGCGGCCTTGGGTGATCGCGCCGCCACGGTGGAGGATCTGCCCGCCCTGCCGCTGACGCGCCGGATCATTGATGAGGCTTTGCGTCTCTATCCCCCCGCCGGGTTCCTCTCGCGCACCGCGCAGGCTGCCGACACGCTTTGTGGCCGCGACATCCGCCGGGGCGATACGGTGATGCTGCCGATTTATGCGCTGCACCGTCACCATCTCCTGTGGGAGGAACCCGATGCCTTCCGGCCCGACCGCTTTCTGACCGCGCCCGACCGTTATGCCTATCTGCCCTTTGGCGCGGGGCCGCGCATCTGCATCGGCGCGCATTTCGCGCTGCAAGAGGCGGTGATCATCCTCGCCACTTTGCTCGCCCGGCACCGCTTTGCCGCCATCCCCGGCCGCGCACCGGAACCCGAGCTGATTCTGACCCTGCGCCCCGCCGGGGGCATCTGGCTGACCATCACCCCCGCCTGACCCCTGCGGCCAAAGCAAAAGGCGCGGTCCGGGAACCGCGCCTTGTGTCTCTGATGCAGCCCCACCGCAGATCAGGTGAAGTGATTGTCCCGCGGGAAGCCGCGCGGCGCCATCCGGCCGGCGGTGGCCCGTTTGGCCAGCCATTCCTCCAGAACCGGCTCGGTCCGCGTGCGGCCCGCCGGATCTTTCCAGCTCAGCCCCGCCGCAAGGTTGAAGGTAATCGCATCGACCAGACCGCCATCCTTGTACTTTTGCAGTCGCACACCCTTGCCGCGCGACATCTCGGGCAGCTCTTCCAGCGCAAAGACCAGGAGTTTGCGGTTCTCGCCCACCACGGCCACATGATCGCCCGCCACCACACGGCAGACCTGCGTCCGCGCGCCGTCGCGCAGGTTCAGCACCTGTTTCCCGGCCCGGGTCTGCGCCACCAGCTCTTCCGAGGGCACGACGAAGCCATCGCCATCCGACGAGGCCAGCAGGTATTTCACCCCGGCGCGGTAAATCAGCAGATCGGCAATCTCCGCCTCGTTCGGCAGATCGACCATCAGCCGCACCGGCTCGCCCATGCCGCGACCGCCGGGCAGGTTGGCGCCCAGCACCGTGTAGAAACGGCCGTTGGAGCCGACGAGCAGGATTTTATCCGTCGTCTCGGCGTGGAAGACAAAGCGGCCCTCGTCACCATCCTTGAACTTGACCTCGGCGGTCAGGTTCTGATGGCCCTTCATTGCGCGGATCCAGCCCATTTTCGAGCAGATCACCGTGATCGGCTCGCGCTCGATCATCGCCTCGATCGGCACTTCCTCGACCACACCCGCCTCGGCAAAGCTGGTGCGGCGGGCGCCGCCGGGGGCATCCTTGCCGAAATCCTTGCGCACCTGTTTCAGCTGCGCCGCGATCCGCCGCCACTGCTCGCCCACATCCATCAGGAGGCCCATGAGGTCAGCGCGTTCGGCCATCAGCGCATCGCGCTCGTTACGCAGCTCCATCTCTTCCAGACGCCGCAAGGACCGCAGGCGCATGTTCAGAATGGCTTCGGCCTGCACATCGGTGAGGAAGGCCGCCTCGCCATCCACAACCGCCCAATTCTCGCTCATCAGCGCCGGTTTCGGCTCATCCTCGGTACGGATGATCTCGATCACTCGGTCGAGGTTGAGATAGGCGATGATATAGCCGTTCAGCACTTCCAGCCGATGCGCGATCTTGTCCAGCCGGTGCTGCGAGCGGCGCTGCAACACGTCGCGGCGGTGGTCGAGGAAGGCGCGCAGTACTTCTTTCAGGCTGCAGACCTTCGGTACCCGGCCGTCGATCAGCACGTTCATGTTCAGGCTGAAGCGGATCTCAAGATCCGAGTTGCGGAAGAGCATGCCCATCAGCATATCGGCATCAATGTTGCGCGCGCGAGGCTCCAGCACGATGCGCACATCGTCGGCGCTCTCGTCGCGGACATCGGCCAGAAGCGGTACCTTCTTGGTCTGGATCAGCTCAGCCAGACGCTCGATCAGTTTCGACTTCTGCACCTGATAGGGGATCTCGGTGACGACGATCTGCCACTGACCGCGCCCCAGATCCTCGATCGCCCAGCGCGCCCGCAGGCGGAAACTGCCGCGCCCGGTGCGGTAGGCCTCAAGGATATTCTCGCGCGGTTCCACCAGCACGCCGCCTGTCGGGAAATCCGGCCCCGGCACCAAAGCCACCAGATTTTCATCAGCACTGTCCGGGCGCTGGATCAGATGCAGACAGGCGCCGATCAGCTCATCCAGATTGTGCGGCGGAATGTTGGTCGCCATGCCCACAGCAATCCCGCTCGAGCCATTGGCGAGCAGGTTGGGGAAAGCGGCGGGCAGCACGATGGGTTCTTCCAGAGTGCCGTCATAGTTCGGACGGAAATCAACGGCGTTCTCCGCCAGCCCTTCCATCAGCGCCTCGGCGGCGCGGGTCAGCCGCGCCTCGGTATAGCGGCTGGCGGCCGGGTTATCGCCGTCGATATTGCCAAAGTTCCCCTGGCCGTCGACCAGCGGGTAGCGGACGTTGAAATCCTGCGCCAGCCGCGCCATCGCGTCATAAATCGCGGAATCGCCATGCGGGTGATAGTTGCCCATCACATCGCCGGAGATTTTCGCCGATTTCCGGAAGCCGCCCGTGGGGCTCAGCTTCAGCTCGCGCATCGCGAACAGAATGCGTCGGTGCACAGGTTTCAGCCCGTCGCGGGCATCGGGCAGGGCCCGGTGCATGATCGTTGACAGTGCATAGGTCAGATAGCGCTCACCGATGGCACGGCTGAGCGGTTCGGTATGCGTCGTCCCGGGGGTGTTTTCGATCTCTTCGGTCATGCCTTGGATGTAATGGCCCGACGCCGCCCGGTCCAGCGGGAAAAAGATACGGCCTTTTTCGACAGGTGGTCCGGTGGCGCAGCAGGCTTCAAGATGCTCTCACAGAAAAGTTATAAAATCAGCGGCAGGCTGCCGATGTGACGGAACTGAAGGGGTTTTGGCGACGTTAACACTGCACCAGACGAGGGGGCTATGGCCATGTTTCGCATGATCAAGTTGATCGCAATCACCGCAACGGGCCTGTATCTGGCGCTGCAGTTCGGGGCGGAAAACCGATACGAGACCGCTCAGGCCACCGCGCGGCCGGCCCCTGCCTCTGCCGCGACCTTTGGCGGCGATGCGGCGGGCGACACCCTAGGCACGCAGGCGGTCGCATCCCCGTCGATTTTGGGCGCGCGGCGGCAAAACACCGCGGAGGCCATGCTGATCCCGGCCAGCCTTGGCACCGGCGGCACCCACAGTGCAACGGCCGATGTCACTGTTCCCGAAGCCGCCCCCGCGCTCCGTCCCGAGCCGATGCCCGGCCCGCCGCTGAAACCCTCGCCCGAATACCGCCAGCGCGAGGCCGCGACGACTGAGGTGGCCCCCCCCGGCGAGGATGCAGATCTGCGCTTCATCACTGCAAACGGGCTAAACATCCGCGCAGGTTCCGGCACAGGCTATGCCATCATCGGCCGCGCCCGCCGCGGCGCAGAGGTGGCGGTTTTGGCCGAGACAGGGGGCTGGGCGCAGGTGCATCTGACCGCCTCGGGCACCGAAGGCTGGGTGGCGAGCAAATTCCTCGGCGCGACCGCGCCCTGATCCCGCGGCCACGCCCCGGCGGTTCCACAGGCCAGACATGTTGTCCCGTTGCGGCAGCGGCAAAAACCGCCTAGGCAACGGCGCAAAGAACATGAGGCCGCCATGCAGAAATCCATCCTGATCACCGGTTGCTCCTCGGGCATCGGTTACGATGCCGCCTTTGGGCTGAAAGCCGCAGGCTGGCGGGTCTTCGCCACCTGCCGCCGCCAGAGCGATTGCGAACGTCTGGAAGATGCCGGTCTGGAGAGCTTCCGCCTCGATATGGCCGATCCGGCCAGCATCCGCGAAGGGCTGGCCGAGGCGCTGCGGCGCACCGGCGGCACGCTGGATGCGCTGTACAACAACGCCGCCTTCGCCTGCCCCGGCGCGGTCGAAGACCTGCCCGCCGAAGCGCTGCGCGAGATTTTCGAGGTCAATCTCTTTGGTCTGCAGGATCTGACCAAACTGGTCATCCCGGTGATGCGGGCGCAGGGCCACGGGCGGATCCTCAATTGCTCCTCGGTGCTGGGCCTCGTCGGCATCCGTTGGCGCGGCGCCTATGTCGCCACCAAATTCGCGCTGGAAGGGCTGACCGACGTGCTGCGGCT
This sequence comes from Phaeovulum sp. W22_SRMD_FR3, assembly GCF_052113705.1. Taxonomy (NCBI): domain Bacteria; kingdom Pseudomonadati; phylum Pseudomonadota; class Alphaproteobacteria; order Rhodobacterales; family Paracoccaceae; genus Phaeovulum; species Phaeovulum sp. W22_SRMD_FR3. The sequence continues at coordinate 5,898 of NZ_JBGQOG010000010.1, forward strand.
GGAAATGTCGGATACGCCGATTAAGGTGGTGCTGATCGAGCCCGGCCCGATTGCCTCCAAGATCCGGGTCAATTCGATCCCGCATTTCGAGAAATGGATCGACTGGCAGAACAGCCCGCGGATTGAGCAATACCGCACGAGCCTGCTGAAGCGTCTCTATGAGCCGAGCGGCAAGGACCGGTTCCAGCTTCCCGCCAGCGCGGTCACTGCCAAGATCCTGACCGCCCTCACCGTGCCGAACCCGGCACCGCGCTATTATGTGACCACCCCCACCTATATCATGGGAATCGCGCGCCGCCTCTTGCCCAACCGCGCCCTCGATTGGCTGGCCGGGCTGGGCTGAGGCCGCGTGCCGCAGCCGATTTCGGCAAATATCCTTCGCTTTTCACGCCATGCCCGCTATCTCAGGGGCAACCTAGGGGGTTCCCATGCGCAATGATCCGGTGTTTTACGTCGTCGTCCTGGCCTGTTTCGCGGTTCTGGTCATCTTGATGATCGGCATCGGCAGCTTTGCCAAAGGCGGCGAGTTCAACCGAAAGTATTCCAACAAGATCATGCGCCTGCGCGTGGCGGCACAGGCCGTGGCCATCGGCCTGATCCTGCTGTTTGTCTGGCTGCGCAAAGGGTAAGGCACCATGGTTGTTCTGAACCGAATCTACACCCGCACCGGCGATGGCGGCGACACGGCTCTGGGCGATGGCGCCCGCGTGGCCAAACATTCGCTGCGCGTCACCGCCTATGGCACCGTGGATGAAACCAACGCCACCTTGGGCATGGCGAAACTCCATGCCGAAGGCGAGATGGCCGCCGCCCTCGCCCGCATCCAGAACGACCTCTTTGACCTCGGCGCTGATCTTTGCCGCCCGGCAATGGAAGAGGATGCCGCCGCGCCCTATCCGGTGCTGCGCATCCAGCCCGCCCAGACCGACCGTCTGGAGGCCGAGATTGACGCGATGAACGCCCGGCTGGAGCCTTTGCGCAGTTTCATCCTGCCCGGCGGCACCGCACTGTCGGCGCATCTGCACCTCTGCCGCACCGTTTCGCGCCGGGCCGAGCGCTGCACGGTCGAGCTGTCAACCGCAGAATCGGTCAACCCGGCGGCGATCAAATATCTAAACCGGTTGTCCGACTGGTTCTTTGTCGCCGCCCGGATTGCGAATGATGAGGGCCGCGCCGATGTGCTCTGGGTGCCCGGCGCCAACCGCTGACGCCGTTTCGCCGGGTTTCCCAGAGGCGAAAATCGGTCTGGAAAAATCAGCTTTTTGAAAACGTGGCGTCCTTTAGCGCTAGCGGGTCGATTTTGCGCTGTCCCCTTCGGAAACGCTCAGGTAACAAAATTGCCGAGAGCGTGAATTGCCGCCCCGACCGGGGCGCGAATGACCATAAGGAGACACTCGCCGATGAAGGTACTCGTACCCGTGAAGCGCGTGATTGACTATAACGTGAAAGTCCGCGTGAAGGCGGATGGCACGGGCGTCGATCTCGCCAACGTCAAGATGTCGATGAACCCGTTCGACGAGATCGCGGTGGAAGAGGCGATCCGGCTGAAGGAAAAAGGCGTGGTCACCGAGATCATCGCCGTCTCCGTCGGCGTGAAACAGGCGCAGGAAACCCTGCGCACCGCGCTGGCCATGGGCGCTGACCGCGCGATCCTGATCGAAGCCTCTTCGGATGTGCATCAGGACATCGAGCCGCTGGCCGTGGCGAAACTCCTGAAAGCCGTGGCCGAGGCCGAGGGCGCGGAGCTGATCATCGCCGGGAAACAGGCGATTGATAACGACATGAACGCCACCGGGCAGATGCTCGCGGCGCTGCTGGGCTGGTCTCAGGCGGCCTTCGCCTCGGAAGTGACAATTGCCGATGGCAAAGCCACGGTGACGCGCGAAGTGGACGGCGGTTTGCAGACCATTTCGGTGACGCTGCCCGCGATCATCACCGCCGATCTGCGGCTGAACGAGCCGCGCTATGCCTCGCTGCCCAATATCATGAAAGCCAAGAAAAAACCGCTCGAGGAGAAGACCCCCGGCGATTACGGCGTTGATGTGACCCCGCGTCTGACCGTGGTGAAAACCGTGGAACCGGCGGGCCGCAAGGCGGGCGTCAAGGTCGGCTCGGTCGATGAGCTGATCGCCAAACTCAAAGACGAAGCGGGGGTGCTCTGATGTCGGTTCTGCTGATTGCCGAAGTGAATGGCGCCGATCTGGCCCTCGATGCGACCGCGAAAGCCGTCTCGGCGGCAAAAGCCCTCGGCCCGGTGACGGTGCTGGTGGCGGGCGCCGGTGTGGCCGGGGCTGCGGCCACGGCGGCGACGCTGGCGGGCGTGGAAAAGGTGCTGGTCGCCGATGATGCCGCCTATGCGCATGGTCTGGCCGAGCCTCTGGCAGATTTGATCGTCAGCCTCGCAGGCGGCGTCACCCATATCCTCGCCCCCTCGACCGCCAGCGCCAAGAACGTGCTGCCGCGCGTGGCGGCCCTTCTCGATGTGATGGTGCTGTCGGATGTGACCGCGATCCTGGATGCGGACACTTTTGAGCGGCCGATCTATGCGGGCAATGCGATCCAGACGGTGACCTCTGCCGATCCGGTGAAGGTCGCCACGATCCGCACCGCAGGCTTTGAAGCGGCCGGTGCCGGTGGCTCCGCCCCGGTGGAAGCCGCAGCCGCGGCCGGTGACAAGGGCCTGAGCAGCTGGGTGGAAGACAAGGTTGCGTCGTCCGACCGGCCGGAACTGACCTCGGCGAAGATCGTCGTCTCGGGGGGCCGTGGCGTGGGCTCGGAGGCCGATTTCGCGATCATCGCGGCGCTCGCCGACAAACTCGGCGCGGCCGTCGGCGCCAGCCGTGCGGCGGTGGACAGCGGCTTTGCACCGAACGACTGGCAAGTGGGCCAGACGGGCAAAGTGGTGGCACCGGACCTTTATATCGCCTGCGGTATTTCGGGGGCGATCCAGCATTTGGCCGGGATGAAGGACTCGAAAGTCATCGTGGCGATCAACAAGGATGAAGAAGCACCGATCTTCCAGGTGGCCGATTACGGCCTGGTCGCGGATCTGTTCACCGCGGTGCCGGAGCTGACCTCGAAGCTCTGATGCCACCGCGGGCGGTCAGGTGGGGCCGCTCCGCGGGAGGTATTTCAGCCAAGAAGAAAGGAAAGGTCCGGGGGAAACCCCGGGCCTTTTTCGTGGATGGATCAGGCCAGCGCAGCTTTCAGCACGGTGGCGAGGGGCGTGGTCGGGCGGCCGATCAGCTTGCCGAGCGTACCGCTGGTGTCGCTGAGACCGCCTTTGGAGGCGCCGATGTCAGAATCCGCCAGCACCGCCGCGAAGGGCGCGGGCAGGCCGAAACCTTCAAGGGCTTTGGCATAATCCGCCTCGGCGAGGTTCTGATAGGCGACGGGTTTGCCGGAAAGATCCGTCAGAGTTGCCGCGAATTGTGCCATGGTGAAGCCGGTATCCCCGGCCAGTTCGTAGATCTTGCCCGCCTGATCCGGCGCGGTCAGCACCTCGGCGGCGGCCGCGGCGTAATCCGCCCGCGCTGCCGCATGGATCACACCGTCACCTGCAGCACCGATCACCACGCCATGGGCGACACCCGGCGCCACATTGCCGAGGTAGTTTTCAAGATACCAGCCGTTGCGCAGGAGAACATGGGGCAGGCCCGAGGCCGCAAGCGCCGCTTCGGTCGCGACATGTTCTTCGGCCAGCGCCAGAACCGACGTGTCAGCATGCAGGATGCTGGTGTAAGCCACGAGCTGGACGCCCGCCGCCTTGGCCGCGGCGATGACATTGGCGTGTTGCGCGGCGCGCTGGCCGACCTCGCTGGAGGAGATCAGCAAGAGCTTCTCCACCCCGGCCAGCGCGGCCTGCAAGGCGGCGGGATCCGTGTAGTCCCCCGCCCGCACCACATAGCCCGCGGCGGCCAGATCGGCGGCCTTCTCCGGACTGCGCACCAGCGCCACAATGTCCCCCGCCGGAACCTTTTGTGCCAGCGCTGCCAGCACCAGACGCCCAAGTTGGCCAGTGGCCCCTGTGACTGCGATCATCTTCTCTCTCCTGAATAAGCTTGTGCTGCATCTCTAGCGCATGTACTTACAAATCGTAAGTACGCACAAAAAGGTAAGCATGATGCGCGGAGATGAACCCCCGGCCGGACAAGGATCACTCGCCATGGCGATGGATCGGGGTCAGGTGTTTTCCGATCAATGCCCCTCGCGCGATGTGTTGCGGCATGTGACCAGCCGTTGGGGCGCGCTGACGCTGCTCGCGCTGTTGGCAGGCACGCAGCGGTTCTCGGACCTGCGGCGGCGGATCAAGGGGATCAGCGAGAAAATGCTGGCGGAAACCCTGCAGGCGCAGGAGGCGGATGGTTTCGTGCAGCGCATTGCGCATCCGGTGGTACCGCCGCATGTCGATTATGCGCTGACCCCGATGGGGCGCGAGATCGCGCAGCGTGTGGAGGGGATGACCGATTGGATCGAGGGGAATCTGCCGCGCATTCAGGCGGCGCAGGAGCAACACAAAGCCCAGCGCCGGCGCTGATCGCCCCCCCCACCGAATCGCAAAAGGCCCGGCGCAATGCCGGGCCTTTGAGGTTACGGGGTGGTGTCAGAGCAGGCGCTGCATCACCGGGGCAATGGCCTCGGCCACTTCCTGATGCACCATCGGCCCCGGCATGCCCGCCGCCGCAGGCTCTTCCATCGCGGCGAAATGCATGCCCGCCGTGCCCGCCGCCCGCGCCGCGGCCGAAGGCTCGACCCGGACCAGTTCAGCCGCAAAGGGCAACAATTCGTCGACCATCGCCTGATCCACCAGCAACGGATCCGGGCCCAGACGGTCGCGGTTGCCCGGCGCACGGTGATCGCCAAGCCAGAGCAGGATCACCCGGCCTTCAACCTTCTCCAGCAGCATTTTCATCCGTGCCACCCAGGCGGCGCGCAGTTCATCCACCACCAGATCAAACTTGTCCGGCGCCCGGTCTGCCAAGGCATGCAGCATGTGCCGGGTGAAGTTGAATTCGGTGAAATCCACCTCGCGGAACACCGCCTGCATCATCGACGAGGCGCGCAGGAAGCGGTCATTGCGGCGCGGATGCACCGCGTAGAAGCGGTTGGACATGTTCTGCGCGCCCATGAGTTGCACCACCGTCACCGCCGCCTTGCTGCAGGCCTCGGTGATCTCGGGCTCATTCACAAAGACATCCGTCCCCGCGTTCAGATACCCCAGATTGATGGTTGGTACGCCAATGCGCTGCTCTACCAGCGCGGGCCAGGGTTTCTGAATGAACTTGCCATAGGTCTCGGTGCCCCCCAGCGCCGCACAGAATGTCTGATCAAGATTACGCCTTGGCCCCCGAAACAACAGTTTCGATTTGCCGTAGCGACATGGAAAATAGTCAAGCGCCCCCGCGCCCTGATGCTCAAAAGCCATCGGTCCCACCTTTAATAGTCGACTCACCCGCGACCAAATTGCCGGACAAGCCTTGCCAAAGGGCTAAAGGAACAATGTGTTGAAATTTGCTTATACCTTGCGCCCCGCGCGCCCTGCCGCATATGGTCAGGGCAAGAACCAAAGGGGACGCGGATGGACATTCAATCGGTCGGAATCGTGGGTGCAGGCCAGATGGGGAATGGCATTGCCCATGTCTTCGCGCTGGCGGGATTTGATGTTCTTTTGAACGACATCAGCGCCGAAGGCCTGCAAAAGGCCGTCGCGATCATCGACCGCAACATCGAGCGCCAGGTCAGCCGTGGCAAGGTCAGCGCCGAGGACAAGGCGGTCGCCATGGCGCGGATCAGGACGACACTGTCGCTGCCCGATCTGGGGCAATGCGATCTGGTGATCGAAGCCGCCACCGAGCGGGAAACCGTGAAGCAAGCCATTTTTGAAGACCTGTTGCCGCATCTGAAGCCGACAACGATTCTCACCTCCAATACCTCGTCGATCTCGATCACCCGTCTGGCCAGCCGCACCGACCGGCCGGAGAAGTTCATGGGTTTTCACTTCATGAACCCGGTTCCGGTGATGCAGCTGGTCGAGCTGATCCGCGGCATCGCCACCAACACCGAGACCTATGAGGCGCTGCTGGCCGTCGTGAACAAGCTCGGCAAGACCGCGGCCTCTTCTGAGGATTTCCCCGCCTTCATCGTCAACCGCATCCTGATGCCGATGATCAACGAAGCGGTCTACACGCTTTATGAAGGTGTCGGCTCGGTCAAATCCATCGATGAATCGCTGAAGCTTGGCGCCAACCACCCGATGGGGCCGCTGGAACTGGCCGACTTCATCGGGCTCGACACCTGTCTGGCGATCATGAACGTGCTGCACGACGGGCTGGCCGATACCAAGTACCGCCCCTGCCCGCTGCTGACGAAATATGTGGAAGCGGGATGGCTTGGCCGCAAAACCGGCCGCGGCTTCTACGACTACCGCGGGGAGACGCCGGTGCCGACGCGCTGAGGCGCCGCCCGCTGCGGAAACGCCTTGCGCTTTGCCTGATCTGAAATTCCCCGCCGGAGGCTTCCACGGTCAGACCCGAAGCCTCCGGCGGGGATATTTGATCCGAAGCAAGCTCAGTCGCGCAGCGCCAATGTGTGCTCGCGCAACCAGGCCAGGAAACCACTGGCGTTTTTCAGCCCGTCGCGCATCTCATCGGGATAGATCGGATGACCGATCACCGGCTTTTGCGGCTTGTTCAGCGCGGCCTTGATCTCATGCAGCAACAGCCCCTGCCGCAGCGTCGCCGAGAGCTTGTTGGCGATGAGATAGAGCCGCGTGTTGTGGCCCGGGAAATACATCGGCAGCACGGCCGCGCCGGAGCGGGCCACCATCTTGGCGGTGAACGGGTTCCATTCCGCCTCGATCGCCGGGCCAAAGAGGGTCTCGGAGGCGGCGACCTTGCCCGCCGGGAACAGCACGATCACGCCACCCGCCTTCAGATGGCTCATGCATTCGTTGCGCATGGCGAGGCTTTCCTCGCGCGCATTGGCTTCATGCGGGAAGGGCACCGGGATCAGGAATTCCGCGATCTCGGGAATGCCCGTCAACAGAGAGCGCGTCAGAATCTTGTAATCCGTGCGCACCCGGCCGATCAGCTCGGCCATCACCATGCCATCCACCAGCCCATGCGGGTGGTTGGCCACCACAACGAGCGGGCCGGTGGCGGGGATGCGCGCGACCTGCTCATCCGGGGTCTGCACGTCGATCCCCATGATTTCCAGCGCCTGCGGCCAGAAGGGCTGCCCGAAAGGGGCGCCTTTACGCTCAAACTTGCGGATCAGATAGAGCAGTCGCGCCTTGGCCGTCAGCCATTCGATCACCCGGATCGAATTCGCTTTCCAGGGGTTGGTGAACGTCCCCGCATAGGACAGGCGCTTTTTGTCATAGGCCTTGCCATTTGCGCCAACCGCCCGGCCTGTTTCCGTCTCCGCCACGATGGGGGATTCCTTCCTGTCTGCGCCGCTCAGAAGTCTTCGCCGAATTTGTCGGCCACCAGCGCTTCGAGCGCATCCGCCAGCTTCTCGGCCTCGGGCCCGCTGGTGCGGACGTCAATAGAGGTTCCCCGCGAGGCTGCCAACATCAAAAGCCCCATGATCGAATCGCCCGAGACGCGCATGCCGTCCTTTTCCACCTCGGCGCGGGCATCATGCGCCTCCACCACTTCGACGAATCGCGCGGAGGCCCGCGCGTGCAGGCCCTTTTCATTCACGATCTTCAGTTGTCGTGTGCCAACCTGCATACCTGCTCCCAACGTCTCATCCGGCCTCAGATGCCGGCAGGATCCGCCGAGTAGCTGTTGATATACCGCCGCCCGGCGTCCAATGCCGCATCTACTGCTGGTTCTACCGCCAATTGGCGTGACTTTGCCAGCTTGATCAGCATCGGCAGATTGGCGCCATAGATAATCCGCCGGTTTGACGGCGCGCAGGCCAGCAGGCTCAGGTTGGAGGGAGAGCCCCCGAACATATCGGTGACCACCACCACACCCTGGCCCGCATCGACCGCATCGGCGGCCGCACAGATCTCGGCCTGTTTCTGGCTGCGGTCATGGTCTTCCTCGATGGTGATGGCGCGGATGCCGGTCTGCGGCCCCACAACATGTTCCACCGCCGCGAGATATTCGCGTGCCAATCCGCCATGTGCCACGATCACGATCCCGATCACGCGCCCGCTCCGACTAATGCCTGGGGCGCGACCTGCGCCCGGCGTTCCAATTCCCGGTGCCGTTTAGACACCTGCCATCCGGCCGCTGCAAGCGCTTTGGCCATATATTCCGTTACCGCTACCGAACGGTGCTGCCCGCCGGTGCAGCCAAAGCCGATCGACAGATGGCTTTTGCCTTCCGCGACATGTTCCGGCAAGACATAGAGCACAAGATCCATGACCCGCGCAACGAAACCGCCGTAGCGTTCATCACCCGCGACGTAGGCGGCCACGGCCTCATCGCGGCCGTCGAGCGCGCGCAGGTCCGGCACCCAATGCGGATTGGCCAGAAAGCGGCAGTCAAACATCAGATCGAGCCCGCGCGGCACGCCGCGTTTGTAGCTGAAACTGTGCAGGCTGACCGCCATGCTGCCCCCCTTGCCCGGTGCGAACCAACGCTCAATCTCGGCGCGGGCATCGTGCACGGACATGCCGGTGGTGTCGATCAGCACATCCGCCCGCGCCCGGATCGGGGCCAGCAGGTCAATCTCGGCGGCGATGCCCTGCGCGGGGGCTTCTTGTGGTGCGAGAGGGTGCCGCCGCCGGGTCTCGGAATAGCGGCGCACCAGCTCATCGGGGGCGCAATCCATATAGAGGACGTCCAGATCGGCCTCGGGCGCGCGGGTCAGCCGGTCGATCAATTCGATCAGATTGGCGGCGGAAAACTCGCGGTTGCGCACATCCACGCCCAGCGCCACGGGCCGGTTGATCGGCGGGCCGTCCATCAGCCGGGGGATCAGGCTCATCGGCAGATTGTCGATGGTCTCATAGCCAAGGTCTTCCAGCGTGTTGATCGCGGTCGAACGTCCGGCGCCCGAGGGGCCGGTGACCAGAACCAGACGTTGTACCTGCGGCAAGTCGCCCATGTTGTCCTCCGGCAGATCAGTCTGCCCGTCCTCCCTTAAGATATTGCATAATCCCGGCAGAAAAATGCCCCCTCGCGGAAGAGTGAGGCGCCAGAACCATCGGTAGCGTGACCTCAAGAACACGCATTTCCCGCCTGGGGGGCAGTCGCTCGGTTTCCGTTCGGTCGAGATCGATCACCAAGGCCAGCTTTGCCCCGCTCAGGGCCTTCGCCGACAGGATGCCGATTCCCCGGGCTTCGATCCTGCCGTGGATTGCTGCAGGTGCACAAGCCCAAACCGAGTCGCCTGTGGTGGCAGGCTGGCGGCGCAGGATTGTGCGGTCATCTGCTATCAGATCGGCACCCCAGGCCATAAACTCAAGGGCCAGTGACGATTTTCCACGGCCAGACGCCCCGAGGATCAAAATGCCGCACCCGGCAACCGCGACACAGCTCGCGTGCCAGATTTCTGCATCTGCATCATCTTGTTCGAGATCAGGCATCGCGGCTTATACCGGCAGCCCCACGACAAAGCGCGCGCCCAGCGGTTCGGAGGTGATATCGGCATCGGTCGGGCGGATGTTCTCGGCCCAGATCACCCCACCATGCGCTTCGACGATCTGCTTGGAGATCGCCAGCCCCAGACCGGAATGCTCGCCGAACTGGCCCACGGGGCGCTCGGAGTAGAACCGCTGAAACACCTTGGCCAGCGCCTGCTCAGGGATCCCCGGGCCGGTGTCTTCCACCACAACCAGCACGCGGTTCTCGCGTTTGCGCGCCCAGACCCGCACCGCATCGCCCTCTTCGCAAAAGGATACCGCATTGGTGATCAGGTTGACAAAAACCTGCGCCAGCCGCGCCTCAAGCCCGGTGATGCGGATCGGCGCCTTCGGCAGGTCGGTGATGAAATCCACCCCATGCTCGGCCGCCTGCGCGCCCAGATGGTCGGTCAGATTGCCGAGCATGTGGAGAAGGTCGAAATCCTCCTCCTCCTCGCGCACCAGCTCACTGTCCAGCCGTGAGGCGTTGGAGATGTCGCTCACCAGACGGTCCAGACGGCGCACATCATGGTCGATCACCTCCAAAAGCCGGGTCCGCTGATCCTCGCGCTTGGCCAGATGCAACGAGGCCACCGCCGAGCGCATGCTGGCCAGCGGGTTCTTGATCTCATGCGCCACATCGGCGGCAAATTGTTCATTGGCGTCGATGCGGTCATAGAGCGCCTCGACCATGCCGCGCAACGCCCCCGACAGGCGGCCAATCTCATCCGGCCGCGCCGTCAGATCGGGGATCCGCACCCGGCTGGGCGACATCTTGCGGGCGTTCTTGTCACGGCCAAGCTCCGCCGCCGCCGCCAGATCCGACAGCGGATTGGCGATGGTCGAGGCCAAGACCAGCGACAGGCCGATCGAGACGATGATGGCGATGACGAACATCTGCAGCACCTGCTCGCGCTCGACCCGCACCAGCTTGTCAATCTCGCCCGCGCCGGAGGTGATGCCGATGACCGCCACCACCTGACCATCCTGCCGCACCGGGGTTGCCACGGCAAAAATGGTTTCGCCCAGGGCATCATGCCCGGTGGAAATCTGGGTTTGGCCGTTCAGCGCCTCGGGCAGCAAGGGGCGCAGCACATCCTGCAGATCAAACTCCGGCCGCGCCACCGGCGCCGGCGACAGCCAGCCCGCCAGCCCGTCCCAGGCCCGGCTGAGCAGATCGGTGATCAGCGTCGTGCGATGATCCACCGCCAGCCCCACCACCGCCTCGTGGCTTTGATCCGGCAAAATGGCATCCGGCCCGTAGGTGCTGCCAATCAGGGTCTGGCGCGGGTCAAACAGGAACAGATCCGCCCCGTTCGGCAATTCCAGGCCCGAGATCGTCGCGCGCGCGTCCAGCCCGTCGCCCGCCGCCAGATTGACCGGCACGCCATGCGGCAATTGCGCCTCAAATACATCCGCCACCAGCTGGGCTTCGCTGATCAGGCCCTGCTCGCGCTGGATCACCAGACTGTCGCGGAACGGATTGAGGTAGAGCACCCCCGCCACCAGCACCACCATCGCCAACAGGTTGAAGGTGATGATCTTTCGCGCCAGCGGCGACCGGTTCAGCGCGATCAGCGGCCGACGCGCCCGGCTTTCGCGCAGGGCACTGTCGACGTAGCCATCCGGCCCGACCCAATCCTCGCCAAGGACCACATCCGAGTCTTTATCCGAACGGCTCTCCCGCATGCCGCTTGCCGCCACATCGCTCATTCTTCGTTGTATCGGTAGCCGATGCCATAGAGCGTCTCGATCGCGCCAAACTCATCATCGGCGGTGCGCATTTTCTTGCGCAGCCGTTTGATGTGGCTGTCGATGGTCCGGTCGTCGACATAGACTTGGTCGTCATAGGCGACATCCATCAGCTGATCGCGGCTTTTCACAAAGCCCGGACGTGTGGCCAGCGCCTGCAACAGCAGGAATTCGGTCACCGTCAGCGTTACCTCGCGACCCTTCCAGGTCACCGAATGCCGCAGCGGGTCCATCGTCAGCTGGCCGCGCACCATCACCTTGGTTTCTTCCGTCGTCGCCACCTCGCCGGTGGTGATCGCCTCCTGACGCCGCAGGAGCGCACGGATGCGCTCGACCAGCAGACGTTGCGAGAAGGGCTTTTTCACATAATCATCGGCGCCCATCCGCAGGCCCAGCACCTCGTCGATCTCATCATCTTTCGAGGTCAGGAAAATGATCGGAATCGAGGTCTTCTGCCGCAAGCGCTGCAACAGATCCATCCCGTCCATCCGGGGCATCTTGATGTCCAGCACGGCCATGTCCGGCATCCGCTTGGTGAAAGCCTCCAGCGCAGATTGGCCATCGTTATAGGTCTCGACCTCAAAGCCCTCAGCCTCGAGGGTCATTGATACGGAGGTCAGAATATTACGGTCGTCATCGACCAAGGCGATACGCGACATCGTGGGTTTCCTTGTTACTGCTCTGCCTTTGTTTTTTCAGCACTGTCCGCTTTCCCGCCCGCAGAATCAACCGGGATTAGCGAATCACCCTGCCGCAACAGCGTCATCAAACTCTGAATCGCCTAAGGTTTGACGAATTTACCCTGATGCGCCGAACTGGTTGCGCTAAACTTAAGATGGTTGCGCTAACGGAAGCAAACCCTTCTATTCCTTCATTTATCTGTCATGCTATAGGCGTCGCATCCCCCCTGCGAAAGGTCGGGATCGGTCCCCCAAGGCCCGGGGGCCGCCGCGAACCATGATCCGCCGATTACCGGCATCGGGAGCTTGAAGATGAATATTGGACGTGTGAACCCGGCGAACCGCCTGGAAGACCAAGGCATCAACGGCCTCGGCCATGTCTATTACAACCTGATCGAACCCGCCCTTGTCGAGGCGGCCGTCAAGCGTGGTGAAGGCGTGCTGGGCAAGGGCGGCGCACTCTATGCGACCACCGGCGCCCATACCGGCCGCTCGCCGAAGGACAAGTTCGTTGTGCGCACCCCCGCGGTCGAAGACAGCATCTGGTGGGAAAACAACGCCCCGATGACCCCGGCGGCCTTCGACGTTCTGCATGCCGATATGCTCGAGCATATGAAGGGCCGCGACTATTTCGTGCAGGATCTCTACGCCGGTGCCGATCCCGAGCTGCGCCTCGACGTGCGGGTGGTGACCGAGCTGGCCTGGCATGGCCTGTTCATCCGTCACCTGCTGCGCCGCCCCGAGGCCGCCGAACTGGCAAGCTTCGTGCCGGAATTCACCATCATCAACTGCCCGACCTTCAAGGCCGATCCGGCCCGTCACGGCTGCCGCACGGAGACGGTGATCGCGCTCAACTTCGACAAGAAGCTGATCCTGATCGGCAACACCGCCTATGCCGGTGAGAACAAGAAATCGGTCTTCACCCTCCTGAACTACATCCTGCCCGGCAAGGGCGTGATGCCGATGCATTGCTCGGCGAACCATGCCATCGGCGATGAGGAAGATACCGCAATCTTCTTCGGCCTCTCGGGCACCGGCAAAACCACGCTCTCGGCCGATCCGTCGCGCATCCTGATCGGTGATGACGAGCATGGCTGGTCGGACCGCGGCACCTTCAACTTCGAAGGCGGGTGCTACGCAAAAACCATCAACCTCAGCGCCGAGGCAGAGCCGGAAATCTACGCCACCTGCTCGAAATTCGGCACCGTGGTCGAAAACATGATCTACGACGCCGACACGCTGGAGCTGGATTTCGAGGATAACTCGATCACCGACAACATGCGCTGCGCCTATCCGCTCGACTATATCTCGAACGCATCCGGCAATTCGCTGGGCGGCAATCCGAAGAACATCGTGATGCTGACCTGCGATGCCTACGGCGTTCTGCCGCCGATCAGCCGCCTGACCCCGGCGCAGGCCATGTACCACTTCCTCTCCGGCTTCACCTCCAAGACGCCGGGCACCGAAGTGGGCGTGGTCGAGCCGACCCCGACCTTCTCGACCTGCTTCGGCGCCCCCTTCATGCCGCGCCGGCCGGAAGTCTACGGCAAACTGCTGCAAGAGAAGATCGCCAAGACCGGTGCAAACTGCTGGCTGGTGAACACCGGCTGGACCGGCGGCGCCTTTGGCACCGGCAAACGGATGCCGATCAAGGCCACGCGCGCCCTGCTGACCGCCGCCCTTGATGGCTCGCTCAGCGCGGTGCAGTTCCGCAAGGATCCGAACTTCGGCTTTGAGGTACCGGTTCTGGTGGCGGGCGTTGACACCACGCTGCTCGATCCGCGCGCAACCTGGGCCGACAAAGGCGCCTATGATGCGCAGGCCAAGAAACTGGTCGAGATGTTCTCGAACAATTTCGCGCAATATGTGCCCTATATCGATGCCGACGTGAAAGCCGCCGCCATCGGCTGAACCGCACCCTTGTTACGCCAATAGCGAAAGGCCGGAACTCAGGTTCCGGCCTTTTCATATTTCGGCGACGATCACACCGGATGCCGCATCACGGCGCGGCCCCTCCCGGCCGCGCGCCCGGAATGCACCGACGCCACGCGCCACCCCGGATGCCGCAATCAACATCCATCCATTCTTCTTGGCCAAAATACCTCGGGGGAGGCCGCAGGCCGGGGGCAGAGCCCCCCGCGCCGCCCGCAGATGGCGCTACTTCTTCTGCCGCACCCGCTTCACCTTCCGGGCGACACCACGCTCCCGCGCCTTGGTGGCCGCCAGCTTGCGCCCGCCCATCCGCCGCCCGCCCTTGGATCCCCCGCCGCCCGGCAGATCCTTGCCCTCGATCTCCAAGAGTTCCAGCATCAGCCCGCCGGTCATCGGCACCGCCTCCTGCAGCCGCACCTTGACCCGCAGCCCGATCCCCAGCGTCAGCCCGGTATCCGCCCCCATCAGCGTCTGACTGTCGCGGTCATAGTGGAAGAACTCGCGCCCGATCGAGCGGATCGGCACCAGACCATCCGCCCCGGTCCCATCCAGCTTCACGAAGGCACCGAATTTCTGCACCCCCGAGATCCGCCCGGAAAACTCGCTGCCCACCCGGTCCGAAAGATAGGCGGCCAGATAGCGGTCCGTCGTATCGCGTTCCGCGGTCATCGAGCGGCGCTCGGTGTCCGAGATCTGCTTGGCGGTGTCGTGCAGCTCTTCGATGTCCTGCACCGAGAGGCCATCCTTACCCCAGCCATGCCCCGAAATCAGCGCCCGGTGCACGATCAGGTCGGAATAGCGGCGGATCGGCGAGGTGAAATGCGCGTAAGAGCGCAAGGCAAGCCCGAAATGCCCCATATTCTCCGGGTAGTAATAGGCCTGCGTCATCGAGCGCAACGTGGTGATGTTCAAAAGCTCATCAAATTCGCTGCCCTCCGCCTGCGCCAACAGCCGGTTGAGATGCGCGGTTTTCAGCACCTGCCCCTTGGCCAAGGTGAAGCCCGAGGCCTCCGCCACTTCCCGCAACGCATCCAGCTTCTCGACCGAGGGCTCCTCGTGCACGCGGTACAGGAGCGGGCGGCGCAGCCGTTCCAGCTCTTCGGCGGCCGCCACATTGGCCAGCACCATGAACTCCTCGATCAGCTTGTGCGCATCAAGGCGTTCCTTGAAATTGACCGAAGAAACCTTGCCGTCCTCGCCCAGCTCAATCCGCCGTTCGGGCAGATCCAGCTCCAGGGGTTGCCGCGCATGGCGGGCGATACACAAAGCCTCATAGGCTTCATAAAGCGGGTTGATCACCGGCTCGAGCAGTGGGCCACAGCGGTCTGAAGGGTTCCCATCCCGCGCCGCCTGCACCTCTTCATAGGAGAGCGAGGCTGCGGATTTCATCATCGCGCGCAGGAACTTGTGGCTCAGCTTTTCGCCCTGCGCGCTCAGCACCATCCGCGCCACGATACAGGCCCGGCTCACCCCCTCATGCAGCGAGCAGAGATCGCCCGACAGGCGGTCCGGCAGCATCGGCACCACACGGTCGGGGAAATAGGTGGAATTGCCGCGCTTTTTCGCCTCGCGGTCCAGGGCCGAGCCCGGCGTCACATAATGTGCCACATCGGCGATGCCGACCCAAAGGATAAAGCCCCCCGGATTGAGGGCATTCTCATCGCGCTCGACAAAACAGGCGTCATCGTGATCGCGGGCATCCGAGGGGTCGATGGTGACAAAGGGCAGATCGCGCAGATCCTCGCGCCCCGAAAGGTCAGCGGGTTTGGCCGCATCCGCCTCGGCGATCACCGCATCGGGGAAATCATCGGGGATCCCGTGCTGATGGATG
Organism: Phaeovulum sp. W22_SRMD_FR3; assembly: GCF_052113705.1. Lineage (NCBI taxonomy): Bacteria > Pseudomonadati > Pseudomonadota > Alphaproteobacteria > Rhodobacterales > Paracoccaceae > Phaeovulum > Phaeovulum sp. W22_SRMD_FR3. Next base: position 21,673 of record NZ_JBGQOG010000010.1, read on the forward strand.
GCGATCAGCGAAACCGCTTTCGGCGCCGAAGGATCGCCCAGACGCTCGCTGATGCGCGCGCGCGGCAGGCCCATGCGCTGCTTCGATCCGGCCAGTTCCGCCTCAACCAGCTCGCCATCTTCGGCGTCGAGGGTAAACCCGGCGGGCACCAGCCATTCCTTGTCCGCGCCCTTGTCGATCGGCATGATCCGCCCGCCCTCGGCGGATTTGCGGAAAATGCCCACGATCTTATGCGCCGCGACGCCGATCTTGCGGATCAGCCGCGCCTCATAATGATGATCCTGCCCGGAGACCTGCAGCAGTTTGGCGAGGATGCGGTCGCCCTCGGCCACCGGCGCATCGCCCGCACGCGGGGTGAACAGCACGCGCGGCACCGGGCCTTCGCCTTCCCATTCGAGGGGGCGGGCGAATTGATCGCCATCGGCATCCTCGGCCAGGATCTGCAAAATGGTGACCGGCGGCAGGGTGTCGGCATCGCGGTAATTGTGCCGCTTGCGCTCAACCAGCCCCTCTTCGGCCATTTCCTTCAGGATCCGCTTCAGCTCGATCCGGGCGGCGCCCTTGATGCCAAAGGCCTTGGCAATGTCGCGTTTCGCCCCGGCGCCCGGATGATCGGCAAGCCAGTCGAGGATCTCTTTTTTGGTGGGTATCTGTGTCATAGCCCTGCGGTAGCAGAATCCATGCAGCGCGTCATCGGGAAAGCAGAGGCCGCGCGCCCCGCAGGTGCCCCCACCCCCCGAAATTTAAGCCCCGCCGCGGATCAGGCGAAATAATCGCGCAGGATCCGGGCATAGATGGCTTTCAGCTGCACGATCTGCCCGGTTTCGATCCGCTCATCGACCTTGTGCATCGTCTTGCCCACCAGCCCGAATTCCACCACCGGGCAATGGTCTTTGACAAAGCGCGCATCCGAGGTCCCGCCCGAGGTCGATAGCTCCGGCACCACCCCGGTTTCCGCCGTCACCGCCCCGGCGACCAGCGCCACGAAATCCCCCGGCGGCGTCAGGAAGCTGTCGCCCGACACCTCCACCCGCAGATCGAAAGTAACCCCCGAGGCTTCGGTGACCGCCGCCGCCAGACCCTTGGCCCAGTCTGTCAGGCTGCCCGCGCTGTGCGCATCGTTAAAGCGGATGTTCACCGTGGCGCGCGCCTCGGCGGGCACCACATTGTTCGCGGGATTGCCGCAGTCAATCGTGGTGACCTGCAGGGTTGAGGGGTCGAAATGCGCGGTCCCCGCATCCAGCGGCGCGGCGGTCATCTGCCCCAAGAGCGCCACCAGCGCATGCAGCGGGTTTTTCGCCAGATGCGGATAGGCGGCATGTCCCTGCACCCCCTTGGCGGTGATGTAAAAGGTCATCGAGCCGCGGCGACCGATCTTCATCATCTGTCCCATATGGTCGGGGCAGGTAGGCTCGCCCACCAGACAGACCGACATCGCCTCGCCCGCCTCCGCCATCCAGTCGAGAATCGCGCGGGTGCCGTCGCGCCCCGCCCCTTCCTCATCGCCGGTGATGGTCAGGATCACCGCGCCTTCGGGCGGGGTTTCGCGCACGAAATCCACCGCCGCCGCCGCAAAAGCCGCCACGCCCGTCTTCATATCGGTGGCGCCGCGCCCCCAGAGCACGCCCTCCACGATCTCGCCCCCGAACGGGTCATGGCGCCAGGCGGCGGCATCGCCCACCGGCACCACATCGGTATGGCCGTTGAAGCCGAATGTGCGGGCGGCCCCCTTGGCCCCCCAGCGCGCAAAGAGATTCGAAATGCCGTTCCGCTCAACCCGCGTGCAGGCGAATCCCGCGTCTTCCAGCAGGTTGTGCAGCAAAACCAACGCCCCACCCTCCGCCGGGGTCACCGAGGGGCAGCGGATCAGCGCCGCACTCAGGGCGACGGGATCAATGGGGGATGCGGCGGTCTCAGTCATCGAAAACTCCTGCGAAACGGGCCCTAGACCTAGCGCGGGCGGCGGCGCGCTGCAATCGGCTGCCGCTTTGTCGGCGGGATCAGACTGTTGCGCCTCGGCCACCCTGCCGCGAGGGAACCCGCCAATGCGGCGCAAAAGTATTAACAGATCCCCGTCTTTCCGGCATGAATTACGCAAAAGACGGCCCAGAGGCAGGGCAAACGCAAGGGGACAAAGAGCCCCGCGACAGGCACGGCAGTGACGACAGCAGTGATCTTACGGGGGCGTATGTCCCCGCCGCAGCGTTTGCGCTGTCTCCAAGAATTTTGGAGGCACGAATGGCGACAGGTTCCGAGCTGAGCTATAACACCAGCGCTTCGGCGATGCAGATGGCGAATGCGATCTTTGGCGATGGCGTCAAGGTGGTCAGCGCCAGCTACAGCGGCGACGCCAGTTCATCGGCCATCTATTCGCGCGGCGACAGCCGGTCTCCGGAGGCGACGCCCTCGGACACCGGCGTGATCCTGTCGACCGGGCGGGTGACCGATTTCACCCGCAGCTGGGGCGATCCGAACACCTCCGCCTCCACCTCAACCGACACCTGGGGCGTCAACAACAACGCGGCCTTCAATGCGCTGGCGGGCACCAACACCTATGATGCGGCCCTGCTGGATGTGAACTTTGTCCCCACCGGCAATGTGATGACGATCCAGTTCACCTTCTCGTCGGAAGAATATCCCGAGTACATCAACTCGGCCTATAACGACATGATCGGCGTCTGGATCAACGGCAGCCCGGTCGAGATGAGCGTCGGCAACGGCGATGCCTCGGTCACCAACATCAATGCCGGCAACAACGCCAATCTCTACATCAACAACACCGGTGACAGCTACAACACCGAGATGGACGGCTTTACCCTGACGCTGACGCTGACGATTCCGGTCAATGCCGGGGTCACCAACAGCATCCGCATCGGCATCGCGGATGTGTCGGATTCACAATATGATTCAAACCTGCTGATCGCCGGGGATTCCATCCAGACCACCCTTGTCGCCCTCGAAGACCAGATCACGATGGGATTGGGCGGCAACCGCGTGCTGGATGTGCTCGGCAATGACGTGAACACCACCGGCGGCACGCTGACCATCACCCAGATCAACGGCGTCTCGGTGCATCCCGGTGACAGCGTCACCCTGCCCTCGGGCGATGTGATCACGCTGAACAGCGACGGCACGTTGAATGTACACACGGATCAGGACGCGGATGATGTGAGCTTCACCTATCAGGTGACCAGTTCGACCGGGGCCACCGACATCGGCATGGTCACCGTGCACACCGTGCCCTGTTTTGCCCGTGGCACCCGCATTCTGACACCCGAAGGCCTGCGCCCGGTCGAAGACCTTTGCCCCGGCGATCTGGTGCTGACCCGCGATCAGGGCGCGCAGCCCCTGCGCTGGATTGGCGCGCGCAGCGTGCCCGCGCGGGGCGCGATGGCCCCCGTCCACCTCGCCGCCGGTGCGCTCGGCGCGCATGGCGCGCTGACCCTCTCGCCGCAGCACCGGATCTTGCTGCGCGAGCCGCGGGCGGAACTCCTCTTTGGGGTGTCCGAAGTGCTGGTGGCCGCTAAGGATCTCGTTGATGGCGATCAGATCATCCGGCAGGAAGCCGAGGAAATCACCTATCTGCACCTGCTCTTTGACCGCCACCAGGTCATCTGGTCCGAGGGGCTGGCCACCGAGAGCTTCCGCCCCGGTCCGCAGGTGATGACCGGGATGGAGGCGGCGGTGCAGGCCGAGATCCTCGCGCTTTTCCCCGAGCTCTGCCCGTTGACGGGCGCGGGCTATGGTCCCGCCGCCCGGCGCTTGCTGAAACAGCATGAGGTACAGGTGCTGCTGGCCGAGGGGCCCTTGCACCGGCAAAACGCCGAACCGCCGCGGCGGATGCTCCACCCCGCGGCGCAGGATCAGCGCGCCGCATGACCGCCGCCGCCCCCCATGCTCAGCACCAGATGCGCCCGCCCTGCCCGAACGGCTGGCAGGGCGCGCGGCTGCCTGAGGGGGGCCCATACCTGCTTTCCACCCAGCCCCTGCCTGCCCTGCTCAGCACGGGCAGCCTGATGCTGGAATTCACCCGGGAGCGGGGGGCGCTTGGCACGCAACCGCTCCTGCACCATGCCCATCATTCGGGCTGGTCACGCCAGCTGTCCCTCGTACTGGACCACCGGGGACAGCTGTGCGCCTATCACCGGCAGGGCGTCGCGCAAGAGCGGTTGATCCTGCCCCCCGGACCGGAGATGGCCGAAGGCGGCACCATGCGCCTCAGTTGGCGCTGGGATGGCCCCGCGCGCCACAGCAGCCTGACGCTGGAGGCACCGGACCACGGTGTCCTGCGCCAGCATCAGGGCAGCGCGCCGATCCCGCTGCCCGCCGCCGATGCGCGCGCCGTGCTGGGCCACGCAGGGGACGGTTCCGCCGGAGCTGACACCAGCACCCGGACCGCGCCCCCGGGCGACCGCAGCGCCGGGCTGGCCCGGCTTGGGCCCGGGGTCACTTGGCTTGCCCTGTCGGATCAGGCCCAGCCGCTGGGGCCGGGGGCCTGTTTTGCCCCGGCAACGCGGCTCAACACACCGCAGGGCCCCCGCCCGGCGGGCAATATCCGGCGCGGCGATTGGGTCGAGACGGTGGATGCCGGTCCGCAACAGGTGCTGTGGTCGGGCCGCATGTCGCTGCCTGCGCTGGGCGGGCTGGCACCGATCCGGCTGTTGGCCGGGCATTTTGGTCAGGCGCATGACCTTTGGCTGCACCCGCAGCACCGGGTCGCGGTATCGGGGGCAGCGGTGGAATATCTCTTTGGGCAGGATGCGGTGCTGATCGAGGCCCGGCATCTGGTCGATGGCCGCTCGGCACTGCGCTGCGAAAGTCCGCGCGCGCTGGTCTGGCAAGGCGTCTTACTGCGGGACCATCACCTGCTGATCGCCGATGGCTGCCATGTCGAGAGCCTGTATCTGGGCAATCTGGCGACGGCCGCGCCGCTGCTGGCACAGGGACCGATGGCCGGGCTGGCCGATCCGCCGCGCCACCGCCGCCCGGTCCGGCCGACCCTGCGAGACTATGAGGCACAGACGCTCTTGGCCGCCCGCGCCCAGTCGCGCGCGCCCTATGCCGCCTGACGGCCACCGCCCTTCGCACTGCCTCAGGCGTTCAGATCGCCAGCGCGCGCCGCACCAGATTCAGGCCGGTCAGCGCCAGCAGAACCAACGTCCAGCGCCGGAACTTGGCCGCGTCGAGCCTGTCCTGCGCCCGAAATCCCAGCCACATGCCGAGGCTTGCGGGCAGCACCATCGCCAGCGAGGCCGGGATCGTCTGCGCATTGAGCAGCCCCGATTGCAGATGCGCCCCGGTCAGGATTACCGCCCCGATCAGGAACACCACGCCCTGCACCCGGACGGTTTCCAGCTTATCCGCCTTGATCGACAGGAGATACACGATCAGCGGCGGCCCCCAAATACCTGAAATCCCGCCATAAAGTCCGCCAATGATGCCCAGCCCCGCCTCGGCCCGCGCCCGGTGATGGATCGGGATGGCCAGACTGCGCCCGGCGAGCTGCACCAGCGCGAAAGCCAGAATGGGCCCGCCCAGCAGCGCATACATGACCGCCGTCGGGATCACATGCACGAACTGGGCCGAAATCGGGATGAACAGAATGATCATCGCGATGTGCAGCCGGTAGCGCTTGATGCTGCCCCAGGCCGCCGCCGGTCCCTGCCGGAATGCCTGCGAGATATTGGTGGTCAGCGTCGGCAGGATCATCAGCGCCAGCGCCTGATCGGCGGTCAAAAAGCTGGAAAAGGCCGAGATCATGATCATCGGCATCGCAAAGCCCAGCGCGCCCTTCACAAATCCCGCAAAGCCCGTCACCGAAAAGGCCAGCCAAAAAGCCCAAGGCTCCATTCCCAACATCTGCGTCTCCCGTTGCCGGGGTCGTTTCTAACGCAGGCAGCCCCCCACCGCAGCCAAATTCCGACGCGACACATTCATGCACCCAAGGTGCTTCATGCGAATTTTTATTGCGCTGCGGATGCGAAGGCCGTATCACAATGCAAACGCAGCAAAAGGGGCGACTCATGGCACATGACGGGGCACATGACGGAATGGAAAAGGCTGGCACCACCGTGTTGAGCGATCTTCTGGCGCTGACCGCCGCCGCTTTGCCGGAGGTGGAGGCGCTGTTCGAGGCCGCCCGCGCAGAACTCCGCGCCCGCGTCACCCGCGACGGAAAGGTGCAGGCCGCCGCGCTGGAGGCCGAGCAATATGCCGCCCACACCCTCTCCTGGCTTGCTACCTATGTCGAAAGCCTGCGGCAGCTGCGCGCCTGGGCGGGGCGGCTGGCCGAGACCGGCGGATTTGGCCCGATGGAGCAGCTTTTGCTGCAGATCGGCTATGGCGAATACCTCGCCCAACTCGCAGGCGGCATTCCGATGTCACAGGGCGAGATGGCGCGCCTTTCGGATCTCGATCAAAGCTGGACGCCCGGCCCCGCCGCCGCCGCGCTGATCGCGGCGGGCAACACCCCCGCCGCACGCACGCAACTTGTGGCCCTGATGCGCGAAAACCATGGCCGCGCCACCTTTGGCATCAGCGGACTGGATGACGAGCTGGAGATGATCCGCGACCAGTTCCGCCGCTATGCGGATGAGCGCGTGGTGCCCTTCGCGCATGACTGGCATCTGAAGGACGAGCTGATCCCGATGGAGATCATCGAGGAACTGGCCGAGCTTGGCGTTTTCGGGCTGACCATCCCTGAGGAATTCGGCGGCCTCGGCCTCTCGAAAGCCTCGATGGTGGTGGTGTCGGAAGAACTCTCGCGCGGCTATATCGGCGTCGGCAGCCTTGGCACCCGCTCCGAGATTGCCGCCGAACTGATCCTGTGTGGCGGTACGCCCGCGCAAAAGGCGAAATGGCTGCCTGCCTTGGCGACGGGTGAGATCCTGCCCACGGCGGTTTTCACCGAACCCAACACCGGCTCGGATCTGGGCGCCCTGCGCACCCGTGCGGTGCCCGAGGGCGATGACTGGTCGGTGACCGGCAACAAGACCTGGATCACCCATGCCGCGCGCACCCATGTGATGACGCTTTTGGCGCGGACCGATCCGAACACGACCGATTACCGTGGCCTGTCGATGTTCCTGGCCGAGAAAACCCCCGGCACCGATGAGATCCCCTTCCCCACCCCCGGCATGACCGGCGGCGAGATCGAGGTCCTCGGCTATCGCGGGATGAAGGAATACGAGCTGGGCTTTGACGGTTTCAAGGTCAAGGGCGAGAACCTCTTGGGCGGCGTGCCGGGGCAGGGCTTCAAACAGCTGATGCAAACCTTTGAAAGCGCGCGCATCCAGACCGCGGCGCGGGCGATCGGCGTGGCGCAGGCCTCGCTGGAAGTGGGGATGCAATATGCCGAGGACCGCAAGCAATTCGGCAAATCGCTGATCGAATTCCCGCGTGTCGGCGGCAAGCTGGCGATGATGGCGGTGGAAATCATGATCGCGCGGCAGCTGACCTATTTCAGCGCCTGGCAGAAAGACCATGACAAGCGCTGCGATCTGGAAGCCGGGATGGCGAAGCTGCTCGGCGCCCGCGTGGCCTGGGCGGCGGCGGATAATGCGCTGCAAATTCATGGCGGTAACGGGTTCGCGCTGGAATACCGCGTCAGCCGTCTGCTCTGCGACGCCCGCATCCTGAACATCTTTGAAGGGGCGGCGGAAATTCAGGCGCAGGTGATCGCGCGGCGTCTGCTCGACTGAAACGCTTAGCGCGGCGGCCGGGCTTTGTAGACCGGCAGCCGCCAGCCAAAGGTCATGCTGCCCGCGCGCAGAGCAAAGGTGACCAAAGCGCAGGCCGCGAGGCTGGGCCAGCCGGGCCCCGGCACCAGCTGCGCCACGGCCACCGCCGCCACCGCGCCGCCAAAAGCCGCGCTGAGGTAAAGCTCGCCCTGTTTCAGCACCAGCGGCACCTCGTTGCAGACCACATCGCGCATCAGCCCGCCGAAACAGCCGGTCACCACCCCCATCAGCACCACGATCACCGGGCCGTGCCCCCGCCCTTCGGCCAAGGCCACCCCGGCGGGCACCGCCACCGCCAGCGCACAGGCATCCAGCCACAACAGCACCCGGTAGCGGCTTTCCAGCAGATGCGCGGTGAAAAACACCACGATCGCCGCCGCCGCCGCCAGCAGAATGAACTCCGGCTGGCCGACCCAGAACACCGGATCACGCCCCAGCAAGAGATCGCGCAAAGTGCCGCCGCCCACAGAGGTCAGCGCCGCGATGAAGATAAACCCCACGAGGTCAAGCTGCGCCCGGCTGGCCACCAGCGCGCCGGTCAGCGCAAAGACCAGCACCGCCGCCAGATCCAGAACCGCCAGCGCGGTCATGCGCTGCGCGCCGCGCGGGCCGGTTTGAATGGTGCCATGCCCTCACGCGCCAATTCATCGGCACGCTCGTTCTCGGCATGGCCCGCATGGCCCTTGATCCATTTCCAGATCACCTGATGCCGTGCCTGCGCCGCATCCAGCCGCTGCCAGAGATCGATATTCTTCACCGGCTTGCCATCGGCGGTGCGCCAGCCCTTGCGCTTCCAGCCCACCATCCAGGAAGTGATGCCGTTTTTCACATAGGCGCTGTCGGTGGTGATGGTGATCTCGCTGGCGCGGGTCAGCGCCTCCAGCGCCGAAATCGCCGCCATCAGCTCCATCCGGTTGTTGGTGGTATCCGCCTCGCCGCCGTTCAGCACGCGCTCTTTCACCACCGTCTCGCCGTCCATCGCGCGCATCAACACGCCCCAGCCGCCGGGGCCCGGGTTGCCCGAACAGGCGCCATCGGTCCAGGCCATCAGAACGCTCACGCCGCCCGCTCCATCGCCAGACGCAGGCCCAGCGCCGCGAAGCTCGCCGCAAAGGCCCGGCGCAGCCAACCCATCAGCCGCGGGCTGCCGAGCAGCCGCTGCCGCCCGCTGGCCGCGATCAGCGCATACAAGAGGAAAGTGGCAAAGGTCATCGCCGCAAAGCCAAGGCCCAGCTCAACCATCAGCCCGGTGCCGGAGCCTGCGGGCAGGAACTGCGGCAGGAATGCCATGAAAAACAACGGCAGTTTCGGATTGAGGATGTTCATCAACACGCCCCGCCGGATGATCTGTGCCGCCGGGGCAGGCGCCGCCGCCGTCACCGCCAGCCCGCCGCTGCCCTGCAACGCGCCCCAGGCCATCCACAAGAGATAGGCTACCCCGAGATATTTCAACGTCTGGAACAGCACGGCAGAGGTGTGCAACACCGCCGCCAGCCCGGCCAGCGCCACGCCCATATGCAGCATCGTGGCCAGCGTGCAGCCCACGGCAGCCCAGACCCCGGCGCGCAGCCCGCCGCCCAAGGTGGCCGACAGCGTATAGACCACCCCGATCCCCGGCGCGACACAGACGGCAAAGGCTGTCAGCAGAAATTCCCAGCTCATCGCTTCCCCCTCAGGCGCTCTGCCGCAAGACGCGCGGCACTTTGAATTCAATATCCTCGCGGGCAGTCTCAACCTTTTCCACCTGCACCGCATAGCGTGCGGCAAAGGCCTCGATCACCTCATTGACCAGGGTTTCCGGCGCGCTCGCCCCGGCGGTCACCCCCACCGAGGCAATCCCTTCCAGCGCCCGCCAGTCGATATCGGCGGCGCGCTGCACCAGCTGCGCATAGGCGCAGCCCTCGGAGCGCCCCACTTCCACCAGCCGCCGCGAATTGGAGGAATTCGGCGCGCCAATCACCAACAGCGCATCAATTTTCCCGGCAATCGCCTTGACCGAGGCCTGACGGTTGGTGGTGGCGTAACAGATGTCATCCTTGGCGGGACCAATGATGCCGGGAAACCGCGCCTGCAAGGCCCGCACAATCTCGGCCGTGTCATCCACCGACAAAGTGGTCTGGGTGATCCAGGCCAGCCGCGCCGGATCGCGGGGCGCGATCCCCGCCACATCCGCGACCGTCTCCACCAGAATGACCTCGCCCTCCGGCAATTGCCCCATGGTGCCCAGCACTTCCGGATGCCCGGCATGGCCGATCATCACCATCTGCAACCCTTCGCCATGATGGCGCTCGGCTTCGATATGCACCTTGGAAACCAATGGGCAGGTCGCATCGACATAGACCATCTCACGCCGCGCCGCCTCGGCGGGCACCGCTTTCGGCACCCCATGCGCGGAAAAGATCACCGGCCGGTCGTCCGGCACCTCATCCAGTTCCTCGACAAAGACCGCGCCCTGATCGCGCAGCCCGTCCACCACGAATTTGTTGTGCACGATCTCATGGCGCACATAGACCGGCGCCCCCCATTTCTGCAGCGCCAGCTCGACGATCTTGATCGCCCGGTCGACACCGGCACAAAAGCCGCGCGGCGCCGCAAGATAAAGGGTCAAAGGAGGTTTGGGCATCATCGGGTCCTGCATCTACTCGCCCCAGAGGTAAGCGCAGCACCGTCTCAGGTCCAGCCCCGAATACCGCGCCTGTCCCGGCAATTGCTTCGTGAGAAATATCCCCGGGGGACGCGGCCCCCGGCCGCGCGGGGGCAGGCAGCCCCCAATCCCGCACCATCCCCATAGCGCAGGATCGGAGTGCCAACCCGATGCCTGTCTCAGCCCTCGACGGGCTCCGCAGGCTCTGCCTCACGCGGCTCACGCGGCGGGCGGCCGATCACATCGCGCAGGGCATCAAGCTCGATGAAGTTATCCGCCTGACGGCGCAATTCATCGGCGATCATCGGCGGCTGGCTGCGGATGGTCGACACCACCGAGACGCGCACGCCCTGCCGTTGCAGGCTTTCCACCAGCGGCCGGAAGTCACCATCGCCTGAAAAGAGCACCGCATGATCCAGCCGCGGCGCGAGTTCCATCGCATTCACCGCCAGTTCGATGTCCATATTGCCCTTGACCTTACGTCGCCCCATCGAATCCGTGTATTCCTTGGCGGGCTTGGTCACCATCGCGTAGCCATTGTAATTCAGCCAGTCCACCAGCGGGCGAATGGGCGAATACTCGTCATTTTCCAGCAGGGCGGTGTAGTAGAACGCCCGAACCAATTTCCCCCGCCGCTCGAACTCTTGCCGCAACAGCTTGTAATCAATATCGAAACCCAAGGCTTTGGCGGCGGCGTAAAGGTTAGATCCATCGATGAACAGCGCCAGGCGCTCATCCTTGTAAAACATCAAATGATCCTTTCTATAATCATCGCCGTCGCTCCGCGAGTGGAGAGGCCGGACCGAAAAGTCGGCGAAAATCTGGGGTGCAAATAGATGACAGATTCGAATCAAAAGGTATCTGTCGAAAAGGATACTAGCGAATTCTTGATGGCGTTGGGGGGCAACTTGCCCGGATCAGCGGGAGATTGCGCAGAGGTTCTGACGCAAGCACTGGCAGAAATACAGGCAAATGGCTTTTGTGTACACGCCGTCAGCCGATATTTCCGCACACCGGCGTTTCCGCCCGGCTCGGGCCCCGACTTCGTCAATGCCTGCGCCAGCATCCGCGGGACCGGCACGCCCGCCGCGTTTCTGGCGCTGCTGCACCGCATCGAGGCGGATCTTGGCCGGGTCCGGCAGGAACGCTGGGGGGCCCGCGTCATCGATCTTGACCTTTTGGCGGTGGGCGCGCAGATTTTACCCGATCTTGAGACCCAGACCCGCTGGCAGAGCCTGCCCGTCGCAGACCAGATGCGCCTTGCGCCCGATCAGTTGATCCTGCCGCATCCGCGCCTGACCGAGCGGGGCTTTGTGCTGATTCCCTTGGCCGACATCGCGCCCGATTGGGTGCATCCGGTCACCGGCGAAACGGTCGCAGCGATGGTTCTGGCGCTGCCGGAGGGCGAAAAAACCGCCATTCGTCCCCTGGGCCAGGCCAATGGGGGTGCTTCTGCGCTTGTCAATCCGGGAGCCGCGCCGTAAAGAGGCGGTTCCACACCTCCCATTTCGCATTGGAGTTGCCTATGGCCCGCGTGACGGTTGAAGACTGCGTTGACAAAGTTCCGAACCGGTTCGAGCTGGTGATGCTTGCTGCCCATCGGGCACGCGAAATCCAGTCGGGTGCCGCGATTACCGTGGACCGTGACAACGACAAGAACCCCGTCGTTTCGCTGCGTGAAATCGCTGACGAGACGCAAGCCGCCGATGATCTGCGCGAGCGGATGATCGAAAGCAACCAGACCCAGATCGAAGTCGATGAGCCGGAAGAAGATTCCATGGCTCTCCTGATGGGTGGCGAAGCGCCGGACCGTCCGCGGGAAGACGACATGTCGGAAGAGCGGATGCTGCGCGCGCTGATGGAAGCGCAGGGCCGCGAATAAGACCGGAGGCTGGCGAACGGGAATGATCGACGTCGAAGACCTGATCGCGCTCGTTCGCAACTACAATCCGCGTACCAATTCCGAATTGATCCGCCGCGCCTATGATTATGGCAAGCGGATGCATGAAGGGCAGTTCCGGCATTCGGGCGAGCCCTATTTTACCCATCCCGTGGCCGTCGCCGCGATCCTGACCGAGCAGCAGCTCGACGATGCCACCATCGTCACCGCGTTGCTGCATGACACGATCGAAGACACCCGCTCCACCTATGCCGAAGTTGCCGCATTGTTTGGCACCGATGTGGCCGAACTGGTGGATGGCGTCACCAAACTGACCAATCTGCAGCTTTCCTCTTCGGCGTCGAAACAGGCGGAGAACTTCCGCAAACTGTTCATGGCGATGTCCAAGGATCTGCGGGTCATTCTGGTCAAACTGGCCGACCGGCTGCACAACATGCGCACGATCAAATCGATGCGCCCGGACAAGCAGGCACAAAAAGCCCGCGAAACCATGGACATCTTTGCCCCACTGGCCGGGCGCATGGGCATGCAATGGATGCGCGAAGAGCTGGAAGACCTGGCTTTCAAGGTGCTGAACGCCGAGGCGCGCACTTCGATCATCCGCCGTTTCGTGACGCTGCAAAAAGAATCGGGCGACGTGATCCCGCGGATCACCACCGACATCCGGATCGAGCTGGAAAAGGCCCAGATCGAGGCGGATGTCTTTGGCCGCGCCAAACGTCCCTATTCGATCTGGCGCAAGATGCAGGAAAAGCAGCTGGCGTTTTCGCGGCTGTCCGACATCTACGGTTTCCGCATCATCACCCGCTCCGAGGCCGATTGCTACCGCGTGCTGGGGGTGATCCACCAGCGCTGGCGCGCCGTGCCGGGCCGGTTCAAGGATTACATCAGCCAACCGAAGTCGAACGGCTACCGCTCGATCCACACCACGGTTTCGGCGCGCGACGGCAAACGGGTCGAGGTGCAGATCCGCACCCGGCAGATGCACGAAGTGGCCGAGGCGGGCGTGGCCGCGCATTGGTCCTACCGCGAGGGGGTCCGGGCGCAAAACCCCTTTGCCGTCGACCCCGCCAAATGGATCGCGCAGCTCACCGAACGCTTCGAAGAGGGCGACCACGACGAGTTTCTCGAAAACGTGAAGCTGGAAATGTACACCGATCAGGTGTTCTGTTTCAGCCCGAAAGGCGATGTGGTCAAGCTGCCGAAAGGCGCCACGCCCATCGACTATGCCTATGCGATCCACACGCGGATCGGCAATTCCTGTGTCGGCGCCAAGGTCGATGGAATCCGCGTCCCGCTCTGGACCCGGCTGAAGAACGGCCAGTCGATCGAGATCATCACCGCCGCCGGACAACGGCCGCAGGCGACCTGGCTCGACATTGTCATCACCGGCCGCGCCAAGGGGGCGATCCGCAAATCCCTGCGCGAAGATGACCGCGAGCGTTTCGTGAAACTCGGGGCCGAACTGGCGCGGGTGGCCTTTGAGCACGTGGGCCGCAAGGTCTCGGACAAGGCCTTGAGAACAGCCGCAAAAACCCTCGGCCTCAGCGATGATACCGAGCTGTTGGCGCGGCTGGGTTCGGCGGAGCTGACGGCGCGCGAAGTGATTGCGGCGCTCTATCCCGAACTCGCGCTGAAACAGGCGGATGAGGTCGACAGCCGCCGTCCGGTGATCGGTCTGGCCGCCGATCAGAACTTCCGCCGCGCGCATTGCTGCCAGCCGCTCCCGGGCGAGCGGATCGTGGGCATCACCTATCGCGGTCAGGGCGTGGTGGTGCATTCCATCGACTGTCCGGCGCTGGAAGAGGTCGAGGAGCAGCCCGCACGCTGGGTCGATCTGCACTGGCAATCGGGGCGTCATGCGGCGGTGAATGATGTCAGCCTCAAACTGACCATCGCCAATGACGCGGGCGTACTTGGCCATATCTGCACCTTGATCGGCCAGCAAAAGGCCAATATCTCGGACATGCGTTTCGTTGACAGGAAACCAGACTTTTACTCTCTCGTGATAGAGGTCGAACTGCGCGACGTGGAACACCTGCATACGTTGCTGACGGCGCTGGAAGCGGAAAGCGACGTGGCGCAAGTAGAACGCTGGCGGGATCTGTCCCGCAAGCCTTGACGGTGCCCCCCTTGGGGGGACCAAAATGGCGGGGCCGCAGGGCTGATGCTGCAGGACGAGGGAAGGACGGATCGGTGGTATTCAAGCGGCGCGACAAACGCAGTTACGCGCGCATGGCTGCTGAATCGCTCTGGCCCCGGGGCGGTTGGACCCGCGCCTTCCACTATATCAAGCACCGACTGAACCGCCTGCCCGACCGGCCGCACCGCATCGCGCGCGGCATTGCGGCGGGGGTGTTCATCTCCTTTACACCGTTGTTCGGGCTGCATTTCTTTGGCGCGGTGGTGATTGCCATGGCGCTGCGCGGCAATATCATCGCCGCCATTCTCGGCACGTTCGCGGGCAATCCGATCACCTTTCCGATCATCGGCTATTCCTCGATGAAGCTCGGGCATTGGATGCTTGGCACCCGGTTTCAGGACCATGGCAACCACGGGCTGGTCGAAAAGTTCCTGCAGGCGGGCGGCGATCTGAAGAACAACTTCCTGGCGATCTTCACCGATGCGCACAGCAATTGGGACGGGCTGGCGAATTTCTTCTTTGACGTGTTCCTGCCCTATCTGGTGGGGGGGATCGGTCCCGGGATCATCGCGGCGGTGGCGGCCTATTACTTCTCGCTGCCGCTGATCACCGCCTATCAGAACCGCCGCCGCAAGCGGATCAAGGAACGCTTTGACAAGCTGAAGGCCAAGATCGTCCACCGCGCCGACAAGGTCTGACGCGCCGCGAAGCCGCCGCCGGTCCGGCAGGCGGCATGTGTATCCCCCCGCAGAATTGGTACAAAATTTCCCGCGCCGCCCGGTTCCGTTTCGCCGCGCCGCGCTCTACCTTGCGCAGCACAGCTGCAAGGAGGCGACGATGGATCAAGCGCAACACCGGCTCCGTCTGGGAGTGAACATCGACCATGTGGCCACCGTGCGGAATGCCCGCGGCGGGGCCTATCCCGATCCGCTGCGCGCAGCGCTCTTGGCGCAGGCCGCTGGTGCCGATGGCATCACCGCGCATCTGCGCGAAGACCGCCGCCACATCCGCGATGCCGATATGGCCGCCCTGCGCGAGGGCTGCAGCCTGCCGCTGAATTTTGAAATGGCTGCAACTGCGGAAATGCAGGCACTGGCTCTGGCCACCCGCCCGCATGCCGTCTGCCTCGTGCCGGAGAAACGCGAAGAGCGCACCACCGAGGGCGGCCTTGATGTGGCGGGCGACGCGGCGCGTCTAGCCGACTATATCGCCCCGCTGCGCGAGGCGGGCGCGCGGGTATCGATGTTCATCGGCCATGATCCGCGCCAGATCGAGGCCTCGGCCCGCATCGGCGCGGCGGTGGTGGAGCTGCACACCGGCGGCTATTGCGATTTCCACGCCGAGGGCCGCTTTGCCGAGCGGGACGCCGAGCTGGCCGCCCTCGCCGAGGGCGCGCGTCTGGCGCATTCGCTGGGGCTTGAGGTGCATGCGGGCCATGGGCTGAGCTTTGACACCGTCGCCCCCATCGCCGCCCTGCCCGAAGTGGTCGAGCTGAACATCGGCCATTTCCTGATCGCGGAATCGATCTTCATCGGGCTGGAGCCCGCCATCCGCGAGATGCGCGCCCGCATGGATGCGGCCCGCGCGGGAATTGTCTCGGCATGATCCTCGGCATCGGCACCGATCTGGCGAATATCGAACGGATCGAGGGCACCCTGGCCCGCTTTGGCGACCGGTTCAAGAACCGGGTCTTCACCCCGACCGAGATCGCCAAGGCCGAGGCGCGGGCGCATCAGCCCGCCACCTATGCCAAACGCTGGGCGGCCAAGGAGGCCTGTTCCAAGGCGCTTGGCACCGGCCTCGCGATGGGGATCGCGTGGAGGGACATGGCCGTCACCAACTTGCGCAGCGGCCAGCCCGTCATGCATCTGACCGGCTGGGCCGCCGAGCGTCTGGCCGCGATGACCCCGCCCGGACATGAGGCCACCGTGCATGTGACGCTGACCGATGATCACCCTTGGGCGCAGGCCTTTGTGGTGATCGAGGCGCGCCCGGTCACCGCGCCAGATGAGGTCCTGACACCGCCACATCCCTGACCGCGCCGCCACCACCACCCCGGTTGCAGGCCCCCGGCCCACCGCCCGGATGCGGTTCTGGCCGGGCACAGACCCGCGCTGCCGCCAAAGCGCCCATCACGGTGACGTGCGGAACCCGGCAAAACCGGCCCCCCGCGCCGCCCCATCGCTTGACTCGGAGGCCGGGGGAGCGCAATTAGCGCTGGGTTTTCCACAAGAAACGGACGGAACATGGCCAGCACGGCGAAAGACGGTATCATGGAGACGGTGAAAACCGTCGTCTACGCGCTTCTGATTGCAGGCGTGTTCCGCACGCTCTTCTTCCAGCCTTTCTGGATCCCCTCCGGCTCGATGAAGGACACGCTGCTGATCGGCGATTTCCTCTTCGTCAACAAAATGGCCTATGGCTATTCGCGCCATTCCTGCCCCTTCTCGATGTGTCCGATCACCGGCCGCATCCTCGGCTCGGACCCCGAGCGCGGCGACGTGGTGGTCTTCCGCCATCCGACGCAGGGCGTCGATTTCATCAAACGGCTGGTGGGTCTGCCGGGTGACACCATTCAGGTGACCAATGGCGTTCTGATCATCAACGGCACCCCGGTGCAGCTGAAAGATGACGGCACCTTTGTCGAGACGAAGGAAAAGCAAGGGCCGCAGGGCCTGATGCCGCGTTGCGCCAATGACCCGGTGGGTCAGGGCGGCGAATGTGTCAAGGGCCGTCAGATCGAGACGCTGCCGAATGGCGTCTCGCATGACATCCTGAACATCTCGGACACCTGGGTTGCCGACAACACGGCGGTCTTCACCGTTCCCGCGGGCCAGTATTTCTTCATGGGGGACAACCGTGACAACTCCGCCGACAGCCGCTTTGCGGTGACGGCCGATGGCGTGGGCTTCGTGCCCGCAGAATATCTGATCGGCCGCGCCGACCGGATCATGTTCTCCTCGGCAGGCCGCTCGCTGCTCTTCTTCTGGACCTGGCGCTCTGACCGCTTCTTCAAGGCGGTCGAGTGAAGATTTCGGCGGAAATCGCGGGCTTTCAGGCCCGCCTGGGCCATAGCTTCGCCAAGCCGGAGCTGTTGCTGCGCGCGCTGACCCATGCGTCGATCGCGACGCCGCAGCGCCCCGACAACCAGCGGCTGGAGTTTCTGGGCGACCGGGTGCTCGGCCTCGTGATGGCGGAAACGCTGCTCCGGGCCGATACCAAAGCCTCCGAGGGGCAATTGGCGCCGCGCTTCAACGCTTTGGTGCGCAAAGAGGCCTGCGCCGATGTCGCGCGCGACATCGGGCTGGGCGATGTGCTGAAACTCGGCCGCTCCGAAATGATGACCGGGGGCCGCCGCAAAGAGGCGCTCTTGGGCGATGCGATGGAGGCGGTGATCGCCGCCGTCTACCTCGATGCAGGCTTTGATGCCGCGCGTGATCTGGTGCTGCGCCTCTGGGGGCCGCGCATCGGCGGTGTGGCCGAGGATGCCCGCGACCCCAAGACCAGCCTGCAAGAATGGGCCCAGGCCCGTGGCCTGCCGCCCCCCACCTATTCCGAAGTGGGGCGCGATGGTCCCGACCATGCCCCGCTCTTCACCATTGAAGCACGCCTGACAACGGGCGAAGCTGAAACCGCACAGGCTGGCGCCAAGCGTCAGGCCGAACAGGCCGCCGCCCGCGCCCTACTTGCCCGTATGGAGATGTCCGATGACTGAAGCGACCCCCGAGAACGGCGCAAACGACCCGCAAGAGGATACGCAACCGCAGGGCCCGACCCGCGCCGGTTTCGTCGCCCTGATCGGCGAGCCGAATGCCGGAAAATCGACCCTGCTGAACCGCATGGTTGGCGCCAAGGTCTCGATCGTCACCCATAAGGTGCAGACCACCCGTGCCCGCATCCGCGGTGTTTGCATGGAGGGCAATGCGCAGATCGTGTTTGTCGACACGCCCGGCATCTTCCGGCCGCGCCGCCGTCTGGACCGCGCCATGGTCACCGCCGCTTGGGGCGGGGCAGCCGATGCCGATCTGGTTGTCCTGCTGATCGAAGCGCATCGCGGCCGCACCGAAGGCACCAAAGCCATCATCGAGGCGCTGAAAGAGCGGATGGGCGACCGCCCGGTGGCCCTCGCGATCAACAAGATCGACAAGGTCAAGGCCGAGACGCTGCTGGCGCTGGCCGAAGAGATGAACAACGCCTATCCTTTCGCCAAGACCTTCATGATCTCGGCGGAACGCGGCTATGGCGTCGATGATCTGCGCGAATGGCTGGCGGCGGAACTGCCGGAAAACCCGTGGTATTACCCCGAGGATCAGATCGCCGATCTGCCGATGCGGATGATCGCCGCCGAAGTGACGCGCGAGAAACTGACCCTGCGCCTGCATGAGGAACTGCCCTATCAGCTCACCGTCGAGACCGAGAAATGGGAAGACCGCGCCGATGGCTCGACGCGGATCGACCAGCTCGTCTATGTGATGCGCGACGGGCATAAGGGCATCGTGCTCGGCCATGGTGGTGAGACGATCAAATCCGTCGGCAAGGCCGCACGCGAAGATCTGACCGAATTCCTCGGCCGCCCGGTCCATCTCTTCCTGCAGGTGAAGGTGCGGCCGAACTGGCTGGAAGAGAAAGAGCGCTACTCGGAAATGGGCCTCGACTTCAACGACGGCGATTGATGGAGGCGCGGCTGACGGCGGATTTCTGGGTCCGCGCCTATCTGGCGCGGCTCGGGCTTGCCGACATTCCGGCCTATGTGCTGCACAAGGGCGACCCCGGCGCGGGCGCCGTGCTGGTGAAATGCGCCACGCTCGATGGCCGCGCGAGTCTCTGGCAACGCAGCTATGATCTGATGAGCGGCGCCCGCGCCTGGGTGGTGCTGAAAGACGATGCCGAACCCGAAGTTGACGCCGCCATCCGCCGCCAGCGCAGCTTTGACCCCGACCTCTGGGTGATCGAGATCGAAAGCCGCACGGGCCGCACTTTGCTCGACGAAGAGGGTCTCTCGGATTAGCCTTGCTTCGGGACAAATATCCTGCGGGGGTCCGGGGGCGCAAAGCCCCCGGGGGTGGCCGCAAGCGGCACCGCCGGATGCCTCCGGCGGGGATATTTTGTACCAAGCAAAGGGGGAGACTGCGACACGTGGACTGGCGGGAAGACGGCACCATCCTTTCGCTGCGCCCGCATGGGGAAACCTCGGTGATCCTTGAGGTGTTCACCCGCGACCGCGGGCGTCACGCAGGGGTGGTGCGGGGCGGCGTGTCGCGCAAGATTGCGCCGGTCATCCAACCGGGCAACCGGGTCACCCTCGCCTGGCGCGCCCGGCTGGAGGATCATCTGGGCAGCTTTACCGCCGAGCCGCTGATCAGCCGGGCGGGTATTCTATCGGACCGGCTGGCGCTCAGCGGCCTCAACGCCATCTGCGCGCTTTTGGTCTTCGTGCTGCCCGAGCGTGACCCGCATCCGGCATTGCACGACCGGACCGAGGAATTGCTGGGGCAACTCTCCGCCGGGCATCCCGATTGGCCGCTCGCCTATCTGCGCTGGGAGATGCAGCTTCTGGAGGAGATGGGGCACGGGCTGGATCTCAGCCGCTGTGCTGTGACCGGCAGCCGCGAGGATCTGGCCTTTGTCAGCCCGAAGACCGGCCGTGCCATCAGCCGCGGGGCCGCGGGCGATTGGGCGCCCCGGCTCTTGCCGCTGCCGCAATGTCTGTTGGGGCAGGGTCCGGCGATGGCGGGTGAACTGGCGCAGGGGCTGGCGGTCACCGGCCATTTTCTCGCCACGCATCTGGCCCCGGCGCTCGGCACCCGGCCTTTGCCCGAGGCGCGCAACCGGTTGATCGCGGCGCTCTCGCGCCAGCAGGTTTAGGCATTCCAGCAGGCGGCCAGCGCGACCCAGCCCGCGATCTCACAGATCTGCTGCGTGGCGCCCAATGTGTCACCACTATAGCCACCGAGCTGCCGCTGGCAGAGCGCCGTCAGCGCCGCCCCGGCAAGGGCGATCGCCGCTCCCGTCGCCAGAGCCGCATGGCCCACCAGAACCAGTGCAACAACGCCAAAGCCCAGCGCAGCGAGCGCACCGAGACGCCCTGCGCTGCGGGCGGAGGCACCCAGACCATCGTCCCGCGCGGGGGGCTGAAAGGTGAGGATCAGCGGCAGGCCTCCGCGGCTTGCTGCTCCCAACGCCAGCACGGCCAAAGCGGCCGTGGTGGCATCGGGCGCCGCCGCGAGGCCCGTGGCCCGCAACCCGATCCCCAGCACCAGCGCCAGCCCGCCATAAGAGCCGATACGGCTGTCGCGCATGATTTCCAGCTTGCGGGCGCGGGTGGCGCCACCTCCCAGACCATCGGCCAGATCGGCAAGCCCGTCCTCATGCAGCCCGCCGGTGACCAGCAATCCCGCCATCAGCGCCAAAAGCGCCGCCATCAGCGGCGGCAGATGCGGCAGGGTCAGCCAGATCACCGCCGCCGGGGGCGCTGCCGCCAGCAGGCCCGCCAGCGGAAAGGCCCAGGCGGCGCTGCCCATCGCGGGCAGCGGATCGCGCAGCCGCCCCACCGGCAGCCGGGTCAACAGCATCACCGCCAGCCGGAACTGATCCCAGCGCGCGCGCATCAGCCGCCCGACACCCCGGCTTCGGCAAAGGTCGCCATGCCGTTATGCACCTCCAGCGCCGCGCGCAGCACGCCCAGCGCCAGCGCCGCGCCCGAGCCTTCGCCCAGCCGCAGCCCCAGATCGAGAATCCCGCGTTTGCCGAGCGCTTTCAGCAGCCGCGCATGGCCCGGCTCGGCGCTCTCATGCCCGACAAGACAGTGGTCGAGCGCGCCCGGCGTGCCCGCCAGCACCGCCGCCGCCGCCGTGCAGATGAACCCGTCGAGCAGCACCGGAATCCGCGCCTGCCGCGCCGCGATCACCGCGCCGCAGATCGCTGCCTGCTCGCGCCCGCCAAAGGCCGCGAGCAGTGCCAGCGGGTTGCCCTTGGCCGCCGCGTGGCGCTCGAGCCCCGCCTCGATCACCCGCGCTTTCAGCGACATGCCACTCGCATCCGAGCCGGTGCCGGGGCCGACCCAATCCGAGGCCGCACCGCCGAAAATCGCCGTGGCCAGCGCCGCCGCGATGGTGGAATTGCCAATCCCCATTTCGCCCAGCAGCAGCACATCCGCGCCCCTGTCCACTGCCGCCGCACCACGCGCCATCGCGTCCAGCACCTCGGCCTCGCTCATCGCCGGGCCGGTGGTGAAATCCTGCGTCGGGGTGTCCAGATCCAGCGCGACCACCGAAAGATCGGCGCCATTCGCCCGGCAGAGCTGGTTGATCGAGGCACCGCCATGCTGGAAATTCGTCACCATCTGCGCGGTGACTTCCTGCGGGAAGGGGTTCACGCCCTGCGCGCAGATCCCGTGGTTGCCCGCGAAAATCACCGCCTGGGCGCGGACGATTTTCGGCCGCTCCGTGCCCCGCCAACCGGCCATGAACACTGCCAGATCCTCGAGCATCCCCAGACTGCCCGGCGGTTTGGTCAGGCTGTTCTGGCGCGCACGTGCGGCCCCGGCCGCCTCCGCATCGGCGGCGGGCAGCGTGGTCAGCGCTTCGGTCAGCGCGGCAAAGGAAGCCGCGGGAAAGGGGGTTTGGCTCATCATTTCACCTTCATCGGCAGACCCGCGACCGCGAAAATCACTTCATCCGCGGCTTGGGCAATCATCTGGTTCAGCGTGCCGGCGGCGTCACGAAACGCCCGCGCCAGCGCATTGTCGGGCACGATACCGAGGCCCACCTCATTCGTCACCAGCACCACCGGGCTTTTCTGAGCCGCCAGCGCCGTCACCAGTTCCGCCCCGGCCTGCCGCCAGTCGCGCTCGGCGAACATCAGATTGGAGAGCCAGAGCGTCAGGCAATCCACCAGACGCGGGCCGCCACCATCGGTTTCCGCCAGCGCCGCCACCAGATCCAGCGGCGCGGGCCGGTCGGCCCAGCGGGCATCGCGGCGGGCCTGATGCTGGGCGATCCGGGCCGCCATCTCGGCGTCCTGTGCCTCCGCCGTGGCGATGTAGACCGGACGGCCCGGCAAAGCGAGGACCCGGTTTTCCGCGATCAGGCTCTTGCCCGAACGCGCGCCACCTGTGATGAGTATCACGCTCATATGCCCTCCTGTGCCGCCAACCGGGCGGGTTGGCGCCCAAGAAACACCATTCCGCCCGTTTGAAAAGGGGCAAAGCCGACCGTGACCCGCCCTGAAACGACGCCCCCTTCTGTCCCCACCCCGCCGCGCCGCGCGACCGACCTCCTGCTGATCCGCCATGCCCCGGCGGACAATGGCGGGCTGTTGGCCGGGCGCCGCGATGTGGGGGCGCTTTTGCCCGGCGCGGCCGAGCTGGAGGCACGGCGGCAGCTGATCGGCGTGCCGGACCGGCTGATCACCTCGCCCGCGCGCCGCTGCCAGATGACCCTTGCGGCGCTGTTTGGGACGGCACCCGCCACCGGAAAGGCCACCGAGGATGCACGCCTGTGGGAGCAGGATTTCGGCCTCTGGGAGGGGACTTCTCCCGCCGATCTGCCCGATCTCGGCCCCCTCTCCCGCGACGCTTTGGCGCAGCACCGCCCACCGCAGGGCGAGAGTTTTGCCGATCTCTGCGCCCGCGTGACACCGGGGCTCATCGCGGCGGCCTCGGGGGGGCGGGTGGCGGTTGTGGCGCATGCCGGGGTGATCCGGGCGGCACTGTCATGGGCGCTGGGGGTGCCCTCGGCGGGCCTCGGATTTGAAATCGCGCCGCTGTCGGTGACGCTGATCCGGGTGCTGCCCGAGGCGGATGCGCTCTCCTTCTCCGTCGCCTATGTCAACCGGAGCGCGGCATGAGCGTGGCAGAGGTCTCGGTCGCGGGCCATTTCGGCGAGCTGTTGCAAGGGCGGCTCGGCGCCTCTGGCCCCTTGGCGCTGATCACCCTGCCATGCCCCGCCCTGCTGGTGCGCGCCACGGCCGAGGGCACCGCCGCCAGCCACAGGCCCCGCCAGTTCACCCTGCACCAACCCGGTGCCCGCGCCCTGACCCGCAGCGAGGCCGCCCGGTTTCTGCGCGCCCTCGACCTGCCCCTGCGCGGCCGCTTCACCCTGCGCCTCGACATGCCGCCGGGCGGCGGGGCCGGGGCCTCGACCGCGGCGCGCGTCGCACTGGCGCGGGCCGCCGGAGAATATGACCCCGCCCGCATCGCCCATGCCTGCCGGATCACCGAAGGCGCCAGCGATCCGCTGATGCTGCCCCGGCCCGAGCGGCTCCTCTGGGCCTCGCGCGAGGGGCGGATTCTGGCCGCGCTGCCACCGCTGCCCCGGCTGCAGGTGCTGGGCGGCTTTTTCGGGCCGGGCCAGCGCACAGACCCGCAGGATCTGGATTTTCCCGACATCAGCGACCTTGTGGCGCGCTGGCCCGACGCCTGTGCAAAAGGGGCGGCGGCAGTGGCCGCCCTCGCCAGCCTCTCCGCCGCCCGCACCCTGGCGCAGCGGGGTCCAAACCCCGATCCGACGGCGGCACTGGCGGCGCGCCACGGGGCGCTGGGCTGGGCGATAGCGCATACCGGGGCCGCGCGCGCGCTGCTCTTTGCCCCGGGGAAGGTGCCTGCGGGCGCAAGGGCAGACTTGCGCCGGGCGGGTTTTTCCCGGATCACAACCTTTCTGATCGGGGGGAACTGATGCTGGCAGCAGGCGCAATGGCGGTGGCGATGGTGGTGGATGCGGGCCTTGGCTGGCCCGCGCCGCTTTATGCGCGCATCGGCCATCCGGTCACCTGGATCGGGCGGCTGATCGGCCATCTCGACCGCCGCTGGAACCACAGCCATCACCGCGACCTCACCCGCCGGATCATGGGTATCGCCGCCGCGCTGGTGGTGATTGCCGCCGCCGTCCTGCCCTGCTGGCTGGTCGCCCGCCTGCTGCCGGGCGGCGTCGCGGGCATGCTGATCACCGGGGTTCTGGCCTGGCCGCTGGTGGCCACCCGCGCGATGCATGACCATGTCGTCGCCGTCGCGCGGCCGCTCAGTGCGGGCGATCTGGCGGGCGCGCGGGCGGCAGTGGCGATGATCGTGGGCCGTGACCCGGCGCGGCTTGATGCCGCAGGGGTCGCGCGCGCCGCCCTCGAAAGCCTGGCCGAGAATACCTCGGACGGGATCGTCGCGCCGCTGTTTTGGGGGGCGTTGCTGGGCCTGCCCGGCATCGCGGGGTACAAGGCGATCAACACTTTGGATTCGATGATCGGCCACCGCAGCCCCCGGCACGAAGCCTTTGGCTGGGCCTCGGCCCGCATCGACGACGGCGTGAACCTGATCCCGGCGCGGCTGACCGGGCTGTTGTTCGCGCTGGCCTCCGGCCGCCCCCGCGCGGCCCTCACCACGATGGCGCGCGACGCGTCACACCACCGCTCGCCCAATGCGGGCTGGCCCGAGGCATCTTTGGCCGGGGCCTTGCAGATCCGCCTTTCCGGGCCGAGGATCTATGGCGACCGGGTGGCAGAGGAGCCCTGGGTCAATGCAGAGGCCGCCGATCCGGGGGCAGAGGACATCCGGCGCGGGCTGGTGCTCTATCGGCGGGCGATGCTGCTGCTCGGGCTGATGCTCGTGGCGCTGGCGACAGCTTAGGGGGGAAGAATGCGCGATCACGGTGGCAATATCGACGCGGCAGTCAGCCGTCACGGCGGCACCTTGGCCGAGTGGATCGACCTCTCCACCGGGATCAACCGTGTGCCCTATCCGCTGCCCGACATGCCGCCCGAGGTCTGGACGATGCTGCCCACCCGCAGCGCGCAGGCCGCGTTGATCGAAGCGGCACGCCGCGCCTGGAGCACCCGCGCGCCGATGCTGGCGCTGGCAGGCGCGCAGGGCGCCATCCAGATGATCCCGCGTCTGGGCCGTCCGGGCCGCGCCCGCGTGCTTGCCCCCACCTATAACGAACATGCCGCCGCCCTGCGCGCTGCGGGCTGGCAGGTGGAGGAAGTCGCCACCCTAGCCGATCTCGCAGGCGCCGATCTGGCGGTGGTGGTCAACCCCAACAACCCCGATGGCCGCCAGCATCCGCCCGCCGCGTTGCAGGCCCTCCTTGAACGCGTGGGCCGTCTGGTGGTGGATGAGAGCTTTGGCGATATGACGCCCGAGATGTCGCTGACGCCGCAGGCCGGGCGCGCGGGCCTGCTGGTGCTGCGCTCCTTTGGCAAATTCTACGGGCTGGCCGGGCTGCGGCTGGGCTTTGTGCTGGGGGGCGCTGCCGAAATCGCGGCGCTGGCCGAGATGGCCGGGCCCTGGCCCGTCTCGGGCGCCGCCCTCGCCATCGGCACCCGCGCGCTGGCCGATACCGCCTGGGCCGAGGCCACAACCCGGCGTCTGGCAGAGGAAGCCCCCCGCCTTGACGCGCTGGCCGAACGCGCCGGATGGACCCCGCGCGGCGGCAGCACGCTCTTTCGTCTCTACGACACCCCGCAGGCGGCGGCGGCGCAGGACGCGCTGGCCCGCCACCGCATCTGGTCGCGCCGCTTCCCCTATTCCGACCGCTGGCTGCGCCTCGGCCTGCCCGGGACGCCCGCGGAATGGGACCGCCTCACCCAAGCACTGGAGAGCCTCCATGCAGTTTGACAATGCCCAATCCGAGGCGCTGACGCAGGTGCTGCGCTGGCGGCGCGATGTGCGGCATTTCCGCACCGACCCGGTGCCGCAGGCACTGCTCGATGAGCTGGAAGAGCTGATGGATTACGCGCCCTCGGTCGGCAATGCCCGGCCCTGGCGGGTGATCCGCGTCACCGACCCCGGGCTTCGCGCCGCGGTGCGGGCGAATTTCAACCGCTGCAATGCCGAGGCCGCCGCCGATTACAGCGATGAAAAGCTGACGGAATATCTGGCGCTGAAACTGGCGGGCCTCGATGCCGCCCCGGTGCAGCTGGCGGTCTTCACCGAATCCGATCCGCCCGAGGGCCACGGCCTCGGCCGCCGCACCCTGCCCGAAACCCTGCGGCAATCCACCGCGATGGCGATCCACACGCTCTGGCTCGCCGCCCGCGCCCGCAACCTTGGCCTCGGCATGGTCTCCATCCTCGAACCCCGCGCGATCGAGGCGCTGTTTGCCGTGCCACCGGGCTGGGAATTTGCCGCCTATATCTGCCTCGGCTATCCGGAGTTTACCGATGACACGCCGCTCTTGCACCGCAAAGGCTGGCAGGAAAACACCCATGACGCCTGGCGCGAACGCTAAGGTCTTGCTTCGGTCAAATATCCCCGCCGGAGGCCCTTAACGCGCCAAACCGAGCAGCGCCGGGACATCGAGATGCGCCTCCAGATGCGCGGCCAGCTCATCGAGCCGCGCCTCCACCCGCGCGCCATAATTGACGGCCCCCGCCGAAACGCCGAGCCCGGCCAGAAACGCCGCCCGGAACCCATCTTCGGCGAAAAGCCCGTGCAGATAGCTGCCGATGATGCGGCCATCCGCACTCACAGCCCCCTCCGGCGTGCCCGCGACCCGCGCGAAAGGCCGCGCCCGGTCCGGCCCCTCGGTGCGGCCGATGTGGATCTCATAGCCTTCGACGGTCAGGCCCGAACCCACATGCTCGGCCGTTGTCCGCGTCAGTCGCTTATCCGGCGTCATCACCGTCTCCACGTCCAGAAAGCCAAGCCCCACCATCTCACCCGGCGCACCCTCGATCCCCTCCGGGTCCGAGATCCTCTGTCCCAGCATCTGATAGCCGCCGCAAATGCCCAAGACATGCCCGCCCCGCCGCACATGCGCCGCGAGATCCACATCCCAGCCCTGCGCCCGCAGAAAGGCCAGATCGCCCCGCGTCGATTTGCTGCCCGGCAGGATCACCAGCCGCGCATCGCCGGGGATCGGCTGCCCCGGGCGCAGCATCACCACCTCAACCCCCGGCTCCAGCTTCAACGGATCCAGATCATCGAAATTCGCAATGCGCGAGAATTGCAGACAGACGATCTTGCAGGCTCCCGAACCGCCCCCCTGAATGTCGAGCGCATCCTCCGCCGGCAGATCCGCCGCCCCCGCGAAATAGGGCACCACGCCAAACCCCGGCCAACCGCTGCGCGCCGAGATCAGCTGATACCCATCGTCAAAGAGCCGCGGGTCGCCGCGAAACTTGTTGATGAGAAAGCCCCCAACCATCGCCGCGTCCTCAGGGTCAAGCACCAACTGGGTCCCGAGGATCTGCGCAATCACCCCGCCCCGGTCAATGTCCCCCACGAGCACCACCGGCACATCCGCCGCGCGGGCAAAGCCCATATTGGCAATATCCCCCGCCCGCAGATTGACCTCGGCCGGGCTGCCTGCCCCCTCGACAATCACGAGATCAACTTCAGCCTGCAACCGCCGGAAACTCTCCAGCACCGAAACCATCAGCTGCGGTTTCAACTTCGCATAGTCGCGCGCCTTCACCGTGGCGATCCGCCGCCCCTGCACGACCACCTGCGAGCCCATTTCGCTCTCAGGCTTCAACAGAACCGGGTTCATATCGGTATGCGGCAACCGCCCCGAGGCCAAAGCCTGCAACGCCTGCGCGCGCCCGATTTCGCCGCCGTCCACCGTCACGGCTGCATTGTTGGACATGTTCTGCGGCTTGAACGGTGCCACCGTCAGCCCCCGTCTCAACGCCGCCCGGCAGAGACCCGCCACAATCAGCGACTTGCCCACGTTCGAGCCCGCCCCCTGGATCATCACCGCGGTCATCGCATCCCTCCGCCGCCGCACCGAACCTGACTGCGGAAGCCTCCGGCGGAGGTATTTTTCGCCAAGAAGAAAGGGGAGCGGACAGCCAAGGGGCGCCGCGCTTCGGGCCGCCCGGGCGGGGGAAACGCGGCGCTTTCTCCTTGGGCGGTCATCGGGACCTCTCCCTGTACCGCCCTGAAAGTCTGCCACGCCCTGATCATGAGTCCAGCCTTTTCTTCTTGGTATAAATACCTGCCTTGCACCATTCACGCAGGAGAAGAGGTCAGAATTCGACGCCCTTCTGCCCCTTGATGCCCGAGCGGAACGGATGCTTTACCAGTGTCATCTCGGTCACCAGATCGGCGATCTCGATCAACTCGTCTTTCGCATTGCGACCAGTCAGCACCACATGCGTCAGGGGTGGCTTTTCTTCGACGAGGAAGCGCACCACTTCGGCGATATCCAGATAATCGTAGCGCAAGGCGATGTTGATCTCATCGAGCAGCACAAAGCGGATTTCGGGGTTCAGGATCAGCTCCTTGGCCTTGGCCCATCCGGCTTGCGCCGCGGCGATGTCGCGGGCGCGGTCCTGAGTTTCCCAGGTAAAGCCTTCCCCCATCGCGTGAAACTGGCAGAGATCCGAAAAATGCGTCTCGATCAGGCGCCGCTCGCCGGTGTCCCAGGCGCCTTTGATGAACTGCACCACCGCGCAGGGCATCTCATGGGCGATGCAGCGCAGGATCATGCCAAAGCCGGAGGAGGATTTTCCCTTGCCCGGCCCGGTGTGGACGATGATCAGGCCTTTTTCGCCGGATTTCCCCGCCATGATCTTATCCCGCGCGGCTTTTTTCTTGGCCATCTTGCTGGCGTGTTTGGCTTCCAGGTCGCTGACTTCGGTCATCTCGTCGCTCCTCATCCTTGACAAGCAGGGGCTTCGTGCCTCAGGTGAGGCGGCGTTGGTTCCTGTCTTAGGACAGGCGAAGAGGGAATGCGACAGGGTTTCCGACTGTTCCGGTCGGAAACGCGAAGCGCAGCCGCCCCCGCGACCGTGACCGGAAAGGTCCGCCCAGCCACTGGCAGATGCCGGGAAGGAGGGTGGACCGGTGGGGAAACCCTGAATCCGCAAGCCGGGAGACCTGCCAGCGCATGTGACTGAACGGGCGGACGGGGTGTTCCGCGACCGGCAGGCAGGGGCAATCCGGCCCCGCCTCTGGCCATGCCCCGGCGTCCCCATGAGGACCGGCGATGACCGTTACGCTTCACGTCTGCACCACCTGCCGCGCGGGTGAACCCGTGCCCGAGGGTGACATTCCGCCCGGCGCGCGCCTTCAGGCCGCGCTGACGGCGACAGGCGCCCCCGAAGGGGTGCGGATTGTCGGCGTCGAATGCCTTTCCGCCTGCAACGCGGGTTGCGCGGTGGCGCTGTCGGCCCCGGGCTGCTGGTCCTATGTGTATGGCCGCATGACCACGGATGACGCGCCCGAGATCCTTGCCGGGGCCGCCGCTTATGCGCAGAGCGCCGATGGCATCGTGCCCTGGCGCGAGCGCCCGGTGATTTTCCGCAAGCAAAGCCTTGCCCGTATTCCTCCCCTGACCCCCATTCCGACGGAGACCCAAGATGTCTGATCTGACCAAAATTCCGGTGACCGTGATCACCGGCTTTCTCGGCGCCGGGAAAACCACGCTGATCCGGCATCTGATGCAGAACCCGCAGGGCAAGCGCCTCGCCGTTCTGGTCAATGAATTCGGCACCGTCGGTGTGGATGGCGACATTCTGAAATCCTGCGCCGATGAGAGCTGCCCGGTCGAGAATATCGTCGAATTGGCCAACGGCTGCATCTGCTGCACCGTCGCCGATGACTTCATCCCGACGATCGAGGCGCTGATGGCGCTGCCGCAGCGCCCGGATCATATCCTGATCGAAACCTCGGGGCTGGCTTTGCCGAAGCCGCTGCTGAAGGCCTTTGACTGGCCGGCGATCCGCTCGCGCATCACCGTGGATGGCGTGATCGCGCTGGCCGACGCCGAGGCGGTGGCGGCGGGCCGCTTTGCCCCCGATGAGGCGGCGGTGGAAGCGCAGCGCGCGGCGGATGACAGCCTTGACCACGAGACGCCCCTCTCGGAGGTTTTCGAGGATCAGATCGCCTGCGCCGATATCGTGCTGTTGTCCAAGGCCGATCTGGCGGGCGAAGCGGGTCTGGCCGCCGCGCGCGAGATCATTCTGGCCGAAGCGCCGCGTGTGATCCCGATTCTGCCGATGACCGAGGGCGTGATTGACCCGCGCGTCATCCTCGGCCTCAATGCCGCCGCTGAGGATGATCTGGCCGCCCGCCCCTCGCATCACGATGGGGCCGACGATCACGAGCATGACGATTTCGACTCGGTGGTGATTGAACTCCCCGAACAGGACAGTGTTGAGGCTTTGGTGGCCGCAATCACCCGTCTGGCGGAAGAGCAGGACATCCTGCGCGTCAAAGGCTATGTGGCGATCACCGGCAAACCGATGCGCCTTTTGGTGCAGGCGGTGGGGTCGCGCATCCGCACGCAGTTTGACCGGCCCTGGGGCACGGAGGCGCGCGCCTCGCGCCTCGTCGTCATTGCCGAGCATCATGACGTTGATCCGGCTGCGATCCGCGCCGTCCTGATCCCGGAGGTCGCTGTCGCCTGATGCATGTCGTCTTTCGCGAAAGTCACGGGCTGGAGGAATCCGACACCCCGATCGATCTGGGCCAAAGCCCGGCCGATCTGGTGGTTCTGTCCTATTCCGACAGTGACCTCGGGGCTTTCGCGGCAGGCTGGCAACGGGGACGGGAGCGCCTGCCGACCCTGCGGCTGGCGAACCTTGTGGCGCTGCGGCATCCGCTCTCGGTTGACACCTATGTCGAGCAGACCTTGCACGGCGCGCGCGGTATCCTCGTGCGGCTGATCGGCGGCGAGGCCTATTGGCCCTATGGCCTCTCGAGCCTGCAGGATCTGGCGCGGCGGCGCGGGATTGCTTTGGCGGTGCTGCCGGGCGACGGGCGGCCTGATGCGCGGCTCGATGCGCTCTCGACCCTGCCGGTTTCGACCCTGCGCCAGCTCTCCAGCCTCTGTGAGGCGGGCGGCGCGGTGGCGGCGCAGGCAGCATTGGCGCAGCTCGCACTGGCGGCGGGGCTCTATGCCGGGCCGGTGATGGGCGCCAAATCGGTGCCGGACTTTGGCTTTTATGACCCGGATGCCGGGGTACTGACCGCCCTGCCCCCGGCGTCCGCGCGCGCGCCCGAGGTTCTGGTGACCTTTTACCGCAGCTATCTGACCGCCGCCGATACCGGCCCGGTGGATGCGCTGATCCGGGCGCTCCGGGCGCGGGGCTTTGCCGCCCATGGCGCCTTTGCCCCCTCGCTGAAATCCCCCGCTGCGGCCCAGTGGCTGCGCGGGCATCTGGCGGCGCACCCGCCCGCCGCCATCCTCAACGCCACCGCCTTTTCGGCGCAGGGACCGGATGGCAGCTCGCCTTTGGATGCCGCCGGATGTCCGGTGTTCCAGCTCGCCCTCTCCACCGCACGGCGGCGCGATTGGGCGGGGTCCGAGCGCGGACTCTCGCCCGCCGATCTCGCCATGCATGTGGTGCTGCCCGAGGTGGACGGGCGGCTTTTCGCCGGGGTGGTCAGCTTCAAATCCCCCGGCGCGCGCGACCCCGATCTGCAATATTCCCGCTTTGCCCATCGCGCCGACCCCCTGCGGATTGAGGCTGTGGCCGAGCGTGTCGCCGCCTGGATCCGCCTCGCGCGTACCCCGGCGCGGGAACGGCAACTGGCCCTCATCCTCTCCACCTATCCCGGCAAGGCGCATCAGCTGGCCCATGCCGTGGGTCTCGATGCGCTGGCCTCCGCCGAGGCCGTGCTCGGCGATCTGGCCGGGGCGGGCTATGCTACCGAAAGTGGCAGCGATCTTGGCAAAGCGCTGGGGGACGAAACCCTGAGCTGGCCGCTGGCGGACTATTCGGCCGCGCTGGCCACCCTGCCCGAAGACCTGCGCACCCGGCTGGCTGAGGCTTGGGGGCCCGCCGAAACCGACCCGATGGTCCGCGACGGTGCCTTCCGCTTTCCCGCTTTGCGGCGCGGCGCGGTGCTGCTGGCGCTGCAACCCGAGCGCGGCGATGTGGCGGCGCGCGAGGATGACTACCATGACCTGTCACGCACCCCCCGGCACGCCTATGTGGCCTTCTACCTCTGGCTGCGGTCGCAGGGGCTGCATGCGCTGATCCATATGGGCGCGCATGGCACGCTGGAATGGCTGCCCGGCAAATCGGTGGCCCTCTCGGAGGCCTGCTGGCCCGAGGCGCTTCTGGGGCCGCTGCCGGTGATTTATCCCTTCATCGTCAATGACCCGGGCGAGGCGGCGCAGGCCAAACGCCGGATCGGCGCGGTGACGCTGGGCCATCTGCCACCGCCACAGGTGGCAAGCTCGGTGCCCGAAGGCCTGAGCCATCTTGAGCGCCTGCTGGACGAATATTCCACCGCCGAAGGCCTCGACCCCGCCCGCCGCGACCGGCTGATCGGCGATATCCGCGGCGAGGCGCAGGCGGCGGGGGTTGAGGAGGATCTGGGCATCCCGCAGGGCGCCAGCGCCGCCGAAGCCCTGACCCGCATCGACCGTTTCGTCTGCGACATCAAGGAAAGCCAGTTCGGCGAGGGGCTGCACATCTATGGCCGGGGTGCTTGCGGTGCCGAGGAGCGCGCAGGCCTCCTGGCGGCGTTGGGCGGCGCACGGGTGACGGCGGGGCCGTCGGGCTCGCCCTATCGCGGCCGCTCGGATGTGCTGCCGACCGGGCGCAACCTTTTCACCACTGATCCGCGCGCCGTGCCCTCGCGCGCCGCCCATGCGCAGGGGGTGAAGCTGGCCGAAGAGCTCTTGCGCCGCCATTTGCAGGATCAGGGCGACTGGCCGAAGGGGTTGGTCATTGACCTCTGGGGGTCAGCGACGATGCGGACGGCGGGCGAGGAATTCGCCATGGCGCTGCATCTTGCGGGCCTTGCACCGCGCTGGGACGAGGGCTCGGCCCGGGTGTCGGGCTTTGAGGTGATCCCGCTGGCCCTGCTCGGGCGGCCACGGATTGACGTGACCTTGCGGGTTTCGGGCCTTTTCCGCGATGTCTTTCCCGGACTCGCGCAGATGTTCGAGGCCGCCGCCGCCGCGCTGGCCGAGCGCGAGGAGGCGCCCGGCGACAATCCCTACCGCACGGCCAGCCCCCGGGTATTTGGCCCGAAACCGGGGCTCTACGGTCTGGGGATGAACGAAGCGCTGGAGGATTACAGCGCCGAAGGGCGGGCGGCGGCGGGCGAGGCCTGGTTGCAGGGATCGTCCTGGGCCATTGACGCGCAGGGGGGCACCAGCCCCGAGCGCGCGGCGCTGGAGGCGCGGGTGCGGGCGGCGGATGCTTTCGTGCATGTGCAGGACCTGACCGAAACCGATGTGCTGGTCGCCTCGGATTACGCGGCACATGAGGCGGGCTTTGCGGCGGCCTCTGCCACGCTGGGCGGGCAGGCGGCGCTTTACCACATGGATGCCACGCGGCCCGATGACCCGCGCGCGCGGACCCTGGGCGAAGAGATTGCCCGGGTGGTGCGCGCCCGCGCCGCGCAGCCGCGCTGGGCCGAGGGCATGATGGCGCATGGTTTTCGCGGCGGCGCCGAGATTGCCGCGACGCTCGACCATATGGCGAGTTTCGCGCATCTGGCAGGCGTCGTGCCCGCGCATCTCTTTGACCTTTATCACGACGCCACTTTGGGCCGCGAGGATGTCGTGGATTTCCTCGCGCGCGAGAATCCGGGCGCTTTGGCGGCCATGCAGGAAAAGTTCCGGCAATTGGCGACGGCGGGGCTCTGGCAGACCCGCCGCAACTCGATCCGCGCCGCGTTGGAGGCTCCGGCAGCGGCATCTGCACGGGCCCCGGCACAAGCGGAGGGCGGGGCATGAGCGATCCGGTCATTCAGGGCTGGTGCCCCGGCGCGCTGCGGCCGATGGCATCGGGCGATGGGCTGGTGGTGCGGGTGCGCCCGCATGGCGGCCGGTTGACGACCGCGCAGGCGAGCGCCATCGCGGCGGCGTCGGCAGAGCATGGCAATGGGCTGATCGACCTTTCGGCCCGTGGCAATGTTCAGCTGCGCGGCGTGCGGGCCGAGACGCATGAAGCCCTCATCGCCGATCTGCGCGCGGTGGGGCTGATTGACGCCGATCTGGCGCAAGAGACCCGGCGCAACATCCTGGTGACCCCGCTCTGGAGCCCCGGCGACGGGGTTCAGGAACTCGCCGCCGCGCTGGAGGCTGCGCTGGCCGAAGCCCCGGAGCTGCCGGGGAAATTCGGCTTTGCCATCGACATCGGCCCCGCGCCGGTGCTGCAGGACTGCGCTGCCGACATCCGGCTGGAGCGAAGCGCGGAGGGCGGTCTGATCCTGCGGGCCGACGGCATGGCGCTGGGCTGCCCGGTGGGTCTGGCCGATGCGGCCCATGAGGCGGTGCGGCTGGCGCGCTGGTTCGTGCAGAGCGGCGGTGTGACGGAGGGGCGCGGCCGCATGGCGGCGCTGATCAGAGGGGGGGCACGCCCGGCGGGCGTGCAGGCGGGGGGCCGGCCCCCCGCTTCCCCCCGCTCCGTGCCCGGCCCCGGCCTGACAGCATGGGGGGCGTTGATCGGCTTTGAGTTCGGGCAGCTGACCGCGGGCACTTTGGCGGCACTTGCGCCGCTCGGACCCGCGCTGCGGGTCACGCCCTGGCGGATGCTCTTGATTGAAGGGCTGACCAACTTGCCGCGTCTGGCCGGGCTGATCACCGACCCCGATGATCCGCTGCGCCGGGTGGTCGCCTGCACCGGCGCCCCCGGCTGCCCGCAGGCGCGGGGCAGCACCCGCCCGCTCGCCCGCGCGCTGGCCGCGCATCTCGCCACCGGGCCCGCGCTCTTGCCAGAGGGTGCCTTGCTGCATGTCTCGGGCTGTGCGAAAGGCTGCGCCCATCCCGGCCCCGCCGCGCTGACCCTGACCGCCACCGCGACGGGCTATGACCTGATCCGCCACGGCACCGCCCGTGATCCCGCCACCCGGCCCGGCCTGTCCGCTGCCGCCCTGACCGCCACCCCTGATCTCTTCCTGAAGGCCCCCGATGCCCCATAGCTACGAAAAAGACGGCGCCACGATCTATCGCCAGAGCTTTGCCACCATCCGGGCCGAGGCGGATCTCGCGCGCTTCACCCCCGAGGAAGAGGTGGTCGCCGTGCGCATGATCCATGCGGCGGGCATGGTCGGGCTGGAGGCGCATGTGGCCTTCACCCCCGGCATGGCCATCGCCGCCCGGACGGCACTGGAAGCGGGCGCGCCGATCCTGTGCGATGTGCGCATGGTCTCCGAAGGGATCACCCGCTCGCGCCTGCCCGCCGACAACCAGATTCTCTGCACCTTGCAGGACCCGCGGGTCCCGGCTTTGGCGCGCGAGATGGAGAACACCCGCTCGGCGGCGGCGCTGGAGCTGTGGCGGCCGCATCTGGCGGGGGCGGTGGTGGCGATCGGCAATGCGCCGACCGCGCTTTTTCACCTCCTGAACATGCTGGAGGACCCCGCCTGCCCGCGCCCTGCCGCGATCATCGGCTGTCCGGTCGGTTTCATCGGTGCGGCGGAATCCAAAGCCGCCTTGATGG
The DNA here is from genome assembly GCF_052113705.1 of Phaeovulum sp. W22_SRMD_FR3. Classification (NCBI taxonomy): domain Bacteria; kingdom Pseudomonadati; phylum Pseudomonadota; class Alphaproteobacteria; order Rhodobacterales; family Paracoccaceae; genus Phaeovulum; species Phaeovulum sp. W22_SRMD_FR3. Next base: position 57,438 of record NZ_JBGQOG010000010.1, read on the forward strand.
AGGCAGCGCCGGTGCCCTCCATGGCCGTGCTGGGGCGCTTGGGCGGATCGGCAATCACGGTGGCGGCGGTCAATGCGCTCGCCTGCCGCAAGGAGTAGCGCATGGGCAAACTGATCTGCACCGGCCTTGGCCCCGGCGACCCGGATCTGATGTCGGTCCGCTCCGACCGCGCAATCCGCGCCGCGCGCCACATCGCCTATTTCCGCAAGGCGGGCCGGGCGGGTCAGGCGCGCCGCATCGTCGAGGGGATGCTGGCCGCCAAAGTCACCGAACATGCTATGGAATATCCGGTCACGACCGAACTCCCCTTTGACAGCCCGGCCTATATCGACGCGTTGGCCCGGTTTTACGATGACTGGGCCGAACGTCTGGCCGCGCAACTCGCCACCGACGATGTGGTGGTGATCTGCGAGGGCGATCCGTTCTTCTACGGCAGTTTCATGCATCTCTACACCCGTCTGCTGGGCCGGGTGGAGATCGAGGTGATCCCCGGCATCACCGGCATGTCGGGCTGCTGGACCGCCACCGGCACGCCGATCACCTGGGGTGATGATGTGATGACGGTGCTGATGGGCACGCTGCCCGAAGAAGATCTGATCCGCCACATGACGGCGGCGGATGCTTTGGTCATCATGAAAACCGGGCGCAATCTGCCAAAAGTCCGCCGCGCGCTGGCCGCCGCCGGGCGGCTCGGGGCCGCCTGGCTGGTCGAGCGCGGGACGATGCCCGGGCAAAAGGTACAGCCTCTGGCCGAGGCACCCGAGGCGGAATGCCCCTATTTCGCCATCGTGCTGGTGCACGGACAGGGCCGCCGCCCGGAACTGGCCGAGGCGGCAGAATGAGTGGCAGGCTGACCATCGCGGGCCTCGGCCCCGGCGCCGAAGATCTGGTAACGCCGGAAGTGCGCGCGGCCCTCGCCACGGCCACCGATATCGTGGGCTACATCCCCTATGTCGCGCGGATCGCGCCGCGCCCCGGCCTGACGCTGCACCCCAGCGACAACCGGGTGGAACTGGACCGCTCGCGCCACGCGCTGGAGATGGCGGCGGCGGGGCGGCAGGTGGTGGTGGTGTCCTCCGGCGATCCCGGGGTGTTCGCCATGGCCTCAGCGGTGTTCGAGGCGGTGGAGGCAGCGCCGGAATACCTCAGTCTCGACATCCGCGTTTTGCCCGGCATCACCGCGATGCTGGCGGCGGCGGCGGCGGCGGGCGCGCCCTTGGGGCATGATTTCTGCTGCATCAACCTCTCGGACAATCTGAAACCCTGGGAGCTGGTGGAGCATCGCCTGCGGCTGGCTGCACAGGCCGATTTCGCGATGGCCTTTTACAACCCGCGCTCGAAATCCCGCCCGCATCAATTCGCCCGCGCGCTGGAGATATTGCGCGCTGAATGCGGGAGCGCGCGGCTGATCACCTTTGCCCGCGCGGTCACCACGCCGGAGCAGGCGATCCGGACGGTGACGCTTGGGGAAGCCACGCCCGAAATGGCGGATATGCGGACGGTGGTCCTCGTCGGCAATGCGGCCACGAAGCGGCTGGGGCCTTGGGTCTACACCCCGCGCAGCGCAGGCGGCGTGGTATGAGCCAGCCAGTGCAGCACCGCATCCCCTGTTTCGGCGGTGGCCCGCGCGGGCAACGCCGGGCGGTCGATCAGCAGCACCGGCAGGCCCAGCGCCCGCGCGGCATCCAGCTTGGCCCGCGCGCCAACGCCCCCCGCATTCTTCGCCACGATGCGTTGAATCCGGTGCCCGCGCAGCAGGGCCAGATCTTCTTCCAGCGTGAAGGGACCGCTGGCGATCACCGCCTCGGCCTGCGGCAGGGGCAAGGGCCCCTCGGGGGCATCGACGAGGCGCAAAAGGTAATGGTGCTGCGGCTGGCCCGCGAAATCGGCCAGATGCATGCGGCCGATGGCCAGAAACACCCGCTCTGCCTCGACAGGCAGCGCGGCAGCGGCGGCGGGAATGTCGGGCACATGGGTCCAATCATCGCCCTCGCCCGCAGCCCAGGGCGCGCGCTCAAGTGCGATCAGCGGCACGCCCGTCTCGGCGCAGGCGGCAATCGCGTTGCGGCTCATCCCGGCGGCAAAAGGATGGGTGGCGTCAATCACATGGCTGATCCCTTCGGCCCGCAGATAGGCCACAAGGCCCGCCACGCCGCCAAAGCCCCCCACCCGCGTCAGCAGGGGCTGGGCGCGCGGTGCACCGGTACGGCCGGCGTAGGAAAACACCGCCTCAATCCCGGCTTCGGCGAGGGCGCGGGCCATCAGGCTGGCTTCGGTGGTGCCGCCGAGCAGAAGGGCGCGCGTCATGGCTGATCCTTGGGTTCACATCATTGGTCTCGGCGAAGATGGCCTTGAAGGGCTGACACCTGCAAGCCGTGCCGCACTGGAGGCGGCGGAAATCGTCTTTGGCGGGCCACGGCATCTCGATCTCGTGGGGCTCGGCAGCTCCGGGCGCGGTCAGCCCTGGCCGGTGCCGTTTTCCGTGGCCCCGGTGCTGGCGGCGCGCGGCAAGCGCGTGGCGGTGCTCGCCTCGGGCGATCCGTTCTGGCATGGCGCGGGCGGCAGCCTGACCCGGCATCTGGCCCCCGGTGAGTGGATCGCGCATCCCGCGCCCTCCTGCTTCAGCCTCGCCGCCGCGCGGCTGGGCTGGAAGCTGGAAGACACGCTCTGCCTCGGCCTGCATGCCGCGCCGCTGACCCGGTTGCGCCCGCATCTGGCGCCGGGCCAACGGCTGCTCTGCACGCTCCGCGATGGGGCGGCGGCGGGCGAACTGGCGGATTGGCTGTCAGGGGCTGGCTGGGGCGAGAGTGCCCTGTGGGTGATGGAGGCCCTGGGCGGCCCGCGCGCGCGGATCACCGAAACCACGGCGGACAGATTTGCGCTGACAGCCCTCGCGGCGCCGGTGCTGGTGGCGATAGAGCCTGCGGGCGGCGTGGCCCTGCCGCGCACAGCGGGCCTGCCGGATGCGCTGTTCGCGCAGGACGGGCAGATCACCAAGGCCCCCGTGCGGGCGCTGACGCTGGCGGCCCTCGCCCCACGCCCGGGCGCGCATCTGTGGGATCTGGGCGCGGGCTCCGGCTCGGTCTCGGTCGAATGGTGTCTGGCGGGCGGGACGGCTTCCGCAGTGGAAACCCGGCCGGACCGGGTGCCGAACATCCGGGCGAATGCGCTGAATTTCGGTGTCGATCACCGGCTGGCGGTGCATGAGGGCGCCAGCCTTGAGCGGGTGGCACAGCTGCCGCAACCGCAGGCGGTGTTCATTGGCGGCGGCGGCGACGCGGCGCTCCTCGCCGCCGTCTGGGCGGCCTTGCCAAATGGCGGGCGCCTCGTCATCAATGCGGTGACGCTGGAAACCGAAGCGCTGGTGCTGGCCGCCCATGCTGACTGGGGCGGCAGCTTGCTCAGGATTGATCTGGCGCAGGCAGCACCTCTCGGGCGGATGCGCGGCTGGACCCCCGCGCGCCCCCTGGTGCAATGGAGTGTGACCAAATGCGCATAGCCGGTTTCGGATTTCGCGGTGAAGCCAGCCTCGCCTCGCTGAAAGCGGCGTTGGAGGCGGCGGGCGGCGCCAAGGGGCTGACGGCCCTGGCCACCGCCGAGGCCAAAGCCCACGCGCCGGTCATTCAGGCCCTGGCCGAAGAGCTGGGGCTGGAGCTGCATGCGATTCCGCGCAGCGCATTGGAGAAACAAGACACTGCCACCTGGTCGGCGCGGGTTTCGGGGCGGTTCGGCACCGGATCTTTGGCCGAAGCCGCCGCGCTGGCCGCCGCCGGTCCCGGCGCACGGCTGACCGGGCCGCGCCGGGTGTCGGCTGACGGCATGGCCACCGCCGCCATCGCAACAGGAGAAAACGGATGACCGTGCATTTCATTGGCGCCGGTCCAGGTGCCGCCGATCTGATTACGCTCCGCGGCCGCGATCTGATCGCCGCCTGCCCGGTCTGCCTTTATGCCGGATCGCTGGTGCCCGAGGCGCTGCTCGCGCATTGCCCGCCCGGCGCGCGCATCGTGAACACCGCCCCGATGAGCCTTGACCAGATCATCGCCGAAATCGCCGAGGCGCATGCAGCAGGCCAAGATGTCGCGCGGCTGCATTCGGGCGACCTCTCGGTCTGGTCGGCGATGGGCGAGCAGCTGCGCCGTCTGCGCGCGCTGGACATTCCCTATGATGTGACGCCGGGCGTGCCCTCCTTCGCCGCCGCCGCCGCCACGCTGGCCGCCGAGCTGACGCTGCCCGGTGTGGCGCAATCGGTGGTGCTGACCCGCACCTCGGGCCGCGCGAGTGCCATGCCCGAGGGCGAGACGCTCGCGAATTTCGCCCGGACGGGGGCCACGTTGGCGATTCACCTTTCGGTACATGTACTGGACAAGGTGATCGCTGACCTCACGCCGCATTACGGTGCCGATTGCCCGGTGGCGGTGGTCTGGCGCGCCAGCTGGCCCGATGAGCGGGTGGTGCGCGCCACCCTCGCCACGCTGGAAACCGCGATTGGCGCCGAAATGGAGCGCACCGCGCTGATCCTCGTGGGGCGGGCGATCGGGGCCGAGGAATTCGGCGAAAGCCGCCTTTATGCCGGGGATTACGACCGCCGCTTCCGCCCGACGGGCACTGAGCCGCGTTTCCCCGGAACGGGTCCGGCCTCGGCCGAGCCGCAGGCGTGATCCGAAGGTGACCCCGGGCCTGTTGATCTCTGCCCCCGCGTCGGGCACCGGCAAGACCACGCTGACGCTGGGCCTTCTGGCCGCGTTGCGGGCGCAGGGGGTTTGCGTGCAGCCCTTCAAGAACGGGCCGGATTACATCGACCCCGCCTTTCACGCGGCGGCCTCGGGGCGGGCTTCGGTCAATCTCGATGGCTGGGCGATGGGCAAGGCGATGCTCGCCGGGCTGATCCATGCCGGGGCGGATGCCGATCTGGTGATCGCCGAAGGCTCGATGGGGCTTTTTGACGGCGTGGCGGTGCCGGGGGCCCATGGCACCGGGGCGAGTGCCGATCTCGCGGCGCTGACCGGCTGGCCGGTGGTGCTGGTGCTCGATGTCTCGGGGCAGGCGCAATCGGCGGGCGCGGTGGCGCTGGGTTTTGCCCGAATGCGGCCCGAGGTGCAGATTGCCGGCGTGGTGGCCAACCGTGTCGCCTCGCCCCGGCATGAAGCGATGGTGCGCGAGGGGCTGGCGGCGGCAGGCATCGCCTGCCTCGGCTGCCTGCCGCGCAACCCGGAGATTGAGCTGCCCGAGCGGCATCTGGGCCTTGTGCAGGCCGAGGAAAACCCCGATCTGGCGCGGATTCTGGATGCGGCGGGCGCCTTTGTCGCCCGGCATCTGGACCTGAACGCCATCCGCGCCGCCGCCGGGCCGACCCGGCTGCCGCTCACCCCGCCGCTGCCGATCACCCCGCCGGGGCAACGGATTGCGCTGGCGCGGGATGCGGCATTTTCCTTTGTCTATCCGCATCAGCTGCAGGGCTGGCGCGCGGCGGGGGCCGAGATCCTGCCCTTCTCGCCGCTGGCCGATGAGGGCCCGGACACCGCCGCCGATTGCTGCTGGCTGCCCGGCGGCTACCCCGAGCTGCATGCGGGCGTTCTGGCCGCCGCTACGAAATTTCGGGCAGGCCTCTGCGCCTTTGCCGAAACGCGCCCGGTGCATGGCGAGTGCGGCGGCTATATGGCGATGGGCGCGGGGCTGGTGGCCGCCGATGGCAGCCGCCATGAAATGGCGGGCCTTCTGGGCCTCGAGACCTCCTTTGCCAAACGCCGGATGCATCTGGGCTATCGCCGCGCCAACCTCACCGCCCCGATGCCGGGCCAGCCCGCAGGCGCGCGGCTGATGGGGCATGAGTTTCACTATGCCAGCATTCTGGCGCAACCCGATGCCGCGCTGGCCGAAGTAACCGATGCCACGGGGGCGGCGGTGGCCGAGACCGGCTCGCGTCGCGGGCGGGCCAGCGGCACCTTCTTTCACCTGATCGCCGAGGCCCTATGACCGACCCGACCCCCCAAGGCTTCGTCTCCTTTGTCTCCTCCGGTCCGGGCGACCCTGAACTGTTGACGCTGAAGGCCGCCGCCCGTCTGGCTGCCGCCGATGCTGTGCTGTTCGATGACCTCTCCGCCGGGCCGATCCTTGGCCATGCCCGCGCCGGGGCCGACCTTGTGGGGGTGGGCAAACGCGCGGGCCGCCCCTCGCCCAAGCAAGATCACGTCAGCCGCCTCTTGGTGGATTACGCGCGCACCGGCGCGAAAGTGGTGCGGCTGAAATCCGGCGATTCCGGCGTGTTCGGACGGCTGGAGGAAGAAATCGTCGCGCTGCGCGAAGCCGGGATCGGCTATGAGATCATCCCCGGCGTCACCGCAGCCTCGGCTGCGGCAGCGGCGGCAGGCATTCCGCTGACCCGGCGGCTGACCGCGCGGCGGGTGCAATATGTCACCGGCCATGATGTCTCGGGCGCGCTGCCCGAGGGGCTGAACTGGCCTGCCCTGGCCGATCCGCAGGCGACCACCATCGTCTATATGGCGCGGCGCACCTTTGCGACGCTGGCCGCTGGGCTGATCGCCCAGGGCCTGCCACCCGAGACCCCGGCGCTGATGGCCGAGAATGTCTCGACGCCTGCGCAAAAGCTGCGCCCCTCCACCGTGGGCGCGCTGCCCGCGCTGATCGCCGGGGACGCTGGCGACGGACCAACGCTGATCCTCTATGGCCCGCTGGCGCTGGAGCTGATGGGGGCATGAGCGGCCACCGCGTCCATGTCTGCACCAGCTGCGCCGCGGGGCAATCGGGGCTCTTGCCCGCGCTGGAGGCGGCCTTGGCGGCCGAGGGGCTGCCGCTCCGCGTGGCAGGGATCGACTGCATGTCCGGCTGCACCCGCCCGTCAACCGTGGCGTTTCGGGCCGAGGGCAAGACCGCCTATCTCTTTGGCGATCTGACGGCGGCGGATCTGCCCGACCTTCTGCGATTCGCCCGCGCCTATCTGGCGGCAGCCGATGGCACCTTTGCCGATGCCCGCGCCTTTGGCGATCTGCGGCTGAAGGCGCTGGCACGCATTCCCGGTTAGATCAGCCTCCAGAGCGCCGCAAACAGGCTTGACCGGCGGGCGGGCTTGCTGGCAAATGAACAGGCATGGTTTCCACCAAAGGCGCAAAGCGTCTGGAATGAAACGGGAATGGGGAAAGGGCGGACCGAAGACGGCGCCCCAAGCCCCAACCGCCCCCGCGACTGTATGCGGCGAGCAGGCCTCGATGATGCCACTGGCGCCACGCCGGGAAGGCCGAGGTTCTGCACCGACCCGCGAGTCAGGAGACCGGCCATGCGCGGAGAAACCATGAGGCCGTCGGGTGTGACGGCAAGGAGATGAGAATGAATACGCTGAACACGACGAAAACCGCTGCCACCTCGACCACGCTGATCTCGGCGGTTTTCGTGGCCCTTCTGGGGGCAACGCTGGTCTTTATCGCGGGCCATGCGCAATCGGCGACCCTGCATGACGCGGCGCATGACACGCGCCACGCGGTCGGCTTTCCCTGCCACTAAGCCCAACCTGAATTCATGATCCAACGCATGTTGGCCAGCGCGTTGTTCGCTGGTTGTGCGGCGGGGCTGCTTGCGGCCCTGCTGCATTTCGCGTTCATCCAGCCGCTTTTGCTGCAGGGTGAGCAATATGAATCAGGTGAGCTGGTGCATTATCAAGGCGTTGCCACGGGTGAGGCCGGGGCGCACAGCCATGATCACGCCGCGCTGCCGGAGGCTCAGGCGGATGCCGGGCACGACCACGCCGCGCATGAGCATTCCCATGAGGAGGGAGGCGAGGTTTCGACCCTGCAGCGCAACAGCCTGACCGTGCTCTTTACCGGTACCACCTACATCGCCTATGCGCTGTTGATGGTGGCGGGTTTTGGACTGGCCGAGCATTTCGGCCATCGTGTCGGCCCGGCACAGGGCATCCTCTGGGGGCTGGCGGGCTTTGTGGCGCTGCAACTCGCCCCGGCAATGGGGCTGGCCCCTGAACTGCCGGGCACCCCGGCGGCCGATTTGACCGACCGGCAAATCTGGTGGCTGGGCACCGTCCTTGCCAGCCTCATCGCCGCAGCCCTCTTTGGCTTTGGCAAAGGGCCGCTGAGCTGGGTCGTTGCCGCGCTCGTGCTGGCGCTGCCGCATGTGATCGGCGCGCCGCATCTGGAGAGCTATGCCGGTGTCGCCCCGCCCGAACTGGCCGGGGAGTTTTCGGCCCGCGCCCTTGGCGTGGCGCTGATGGCCTGGCTCACCCTGGGCGCGCTCGCCTCCCGCTTCTGGAACGCGCGCGCGTTGCAGGCGCTCGGCTAATCCCTGATTCCGGGGGAGAGGGGGCGCTGCCCCCACCGCCTGCGGCGGCTCCCCCGGGATATTTTGAACGAAGCAAATGCCAGATCTTGCTTCGTTCAAAATATCCCCGCCGGAGGCATCCGACCCTGCCAGAGGCGGTCACTCCGGCTTGTGCGCCCCGTATGGATCGGCGATGGTCAGGCCGCGCAAAGGACAGGCAGATGATTGAACTGATTTTGGTGGGTATCGGTACCGGCAATCCCGATCATTTGACCCGCAGCGCGGTGACGGCGCTGAACCGGGCCGATCTGATCCTGATCCCGCGCAAAGGGCCGGACAAGGATGATCTGGCCGGTTTGCGCCGGGATATCTGCGCCGAAGTGGTGACCAACCCCGCAACCCGTTTGGTGGAGTTTGACCTGCCGGTCCGGGACCCCACCACTCCGGACTACCGGCGTCGGGTGGATGACTGGCATGATGCGATTGCCGCCGCCTGGGCGCGCGAGATTGCCGCGCATCTGGGGGATACGGGCCGGGTGGCGCTGTTGGTCTGGGGCGATCCTGCGCTGTATGACAGCACATTGCGGATTGCCGGGCGTTTGACCCCTGCCCCGAAGATCACCGTTATTCCCGGCATCACCTCGATCCAGACGCTGTGTGCCGCGCATGCGATCCCGCTGAACGAGATCGGCGCGCCGTTTCTGGTGACCACCGGGCGCCGGTTGCGCGATCATGGTTGGCCCGAGGGGGTGGACACGCTGGTGGTGATGCTGGATGGCGATTGCGCGTTCCAGACGCTGCCGCCTGAAGGCGTCCAGATCTGGTGGACCGCCTATGCCGGGATGGCGGAAGAGATCAACATCGCCGGACCGCTGGCCGGGACCGGGCCGGAAATCATCGCGCGGCGGGCGGCGACACGGGCGGCGCATGGTTGGCTGATGGACATCTACCTCTTGCGGCGCAGCTCTGCCGCCTGACGGGGTTCCGCTTGCATTGCCCGCGCCTTGGCGCGACAGTCTGTGCAGGAGGTGCCCCATGCTTTTGATCAGCCCGGCAAAACTCGCCTATATCCTCTTGCGCGCGCGTGAGCTGGATTCCGATGTCCCGCATGGCCAGCATTATCGTGAACTGGCCGAGTTCATCACCGATCTGAATGTGGATGAACAGGCCAGCCTGACCGCTCTGGTCTGGATCGGACGCGAGACTTTTGAGGCGGACGAGCTGGTGGAAGCGATTCAGACCGCGCGGGAAGAGGCAACGGCCCCCAGCGCGGGCTATCTGCTGGGCATGCCGCAGCTGGCAGAATTCATCGAGGATGGGATGGAAGCACTTGGCCTCAGCATCGAGGATGCCGAGGGAGAGGTGTTGCGCCCGACCTGAGCCGGGCGCCCCCGGGATCAGACCAACGCGACGTAGTGGTCGTAGTCCCGCTTGGCACGGCCCCAGACACCCGCCGTCAGATCTTGCAGCGTCAGCAGCGAGGGCAGGAGTTGCCCGGCATAATCGATGCTCGATTCCAGCGGCAGCAGCGAGGGCAGGTTGTCGATGGCCGTCACATCCAGGACCGGATCGGAGGCGACGCGCAGGGCGGGTTCGGCCCAGTCGGTGGTGCGGTCATAGACCTTGATCGGTGAGAATTCCGAGGTGGGATCGCAGGCGATATCGCCGATCACCCGCAGGGCGCGGCCCGGGTCCTGCAATGCTGCGGCGGGCACGAAAACCGGGCAGCCGGGCCGGGCCAGAATGCAGTTGAGGAAGATGTCATGCGCCAGCACTTCGGGGAATGGCCCGCCGCTGGCGGTTTCCGCCATATCCCATTTGGTGACCGCAACATCCAGCGCCGCGCAGAGATCCGAGGCGCCGGTGCCGACGCGCCCCAGCGCGCCGATAACGATGGCGCGCGGACGCGGTGCCGCCCCAAGGTCAGCCGCCAGATCATCCACCAGCGCCTGCTGGCCGGGGTATTTCGACACCGGACCGCAGATCTCGCCGCGTTGCTGCGCGGCCCAGCATTTCAGCGCCATCGCCGCCCCGGCATAGCCCGCCCAATAGCCAAAGGCAGCCACCCGGCGGCCGCTTTCGTCCACCAGATATTCCAGATCATAGAGCGTGCCGCCGCCGGCCTTGAAGCGCTTGAGCAGTTCCTGCCCCGCCGGTTGCCCCTTATAGGCATGGCCGAACATGATGTGGCGGTGCGGCAGCGGCGTGCCATCCTCGGGCAATTCCTTCAGCCCAAAGATGATCGCCTCGCGCGGGGCCTCGGGCCAGCTGTTCTCGGGCGCGATCTCGCAGCCCGCGGTGACATAGCCCGCCAGCGGGATCTCACGCACCGAGCTTTCCTCGACCGTCACCCGGATTCCAGCCGCGATCAGCGCCGCCGCCCCTTCGGGGGTCAGGCCCACGCGCTCTTCATTCGGGCGCTGCTCGGCCCGTACCCACAGATGTGTCATGCCTGACCATAGCTCCGTTTTGTCAAATGATAGCCGCGTGCGCGGGCCTTGAGATGCCAGTGATCGGCCGCCGTCACCGCGTCGCGCAGATTGGAAAACCACGAGACGACCTGACGGCCTGCCCGGCCTCGTGGCCCCCAGGCGCGCAGCACCGAATATTCGCCAAAGAGGTTATAGACCACCTCAACCCGGTAGTAGCGGGCCGGGCGGCGGGCAGTGGCACTCGCGTCTCGGTGCAGGATCAAGGTCAGCATGGCCGTGCCGTCCTCCTTCGGGCAATTGCTGTCCTCTAAGAATCAGAAAACAGCCGCCCATGCCAGTGCGAAAGCACCCGGCTGGCCGGATCAGAACGGACAGTCGGCGGTGAACATCATCGCGGCGCCGGAATAGGGATGCGTCAGGCCCAAAGTTTCAGCATGCAGCATCAGCCGGGGATAATCGCGCGCCGCCCCTGAGGCATAGAGGCTGTCACCCAAGATCGGGTGCCCCTGTTCCAGCATATGCACCCGGAGCTGATGGCTGCGCCCGGTCACCGGCATCAGGCGCACCCGCGTCGTGCCGTCGTCTTCCAGCGCCAGCACCTGCCAATCGGTCTGCGCCGGGCGTCCGGTTTCAAAATTCACATGCTGACGCGGGCGGTTCGGCCAATCGACGATCAGCGGCAGATCCACCCTCCCCCGCTCGGGCGTCAGATGTCCGGCCAGCCGGGCAATATAGGTTTTCTCGGTCTGGCGCGTCTCGAACTGCCGCCCCAGATGCTTTTGCGCGGCCGGGTTCAGCGCGAAAACCATGACGCCCGACGTGTCCAGATCCAGCCGATGCACCAGAAGGACACCGGGATAAACCTCGCGCAGCCGGTTGATCAGGCAATCGGCGCGGTCCTCGCCCCGGCCGGGGACGGAAAGGAGGCCCGTGGGCTTGTCCGCCACCACGATATCGCGGTCGGCATGCAGGATGCGCAGCGGCAGATCGGGCGGGGTATAGACAAAATCGCTCATCAGGAGATGGCGATCTTGGCGGCGAGACCGCCGAACATCACCGCCGAGATCTTGTTGACCACGCCCATGCGGCGCCCCAGCGAGCGGCCGAGATAGCCCGCCAGCAGGCCGTAACCGATGGTGATCAGCGTGCCGGTAAAGGCGAAGATACCGCCGAGGATGACGATCTGCTGCCAGATCGGGCCGTATTCCGGTCGGGTGAACTGCGGCAGGAAGGCGAGGATGAAGAGCACGGGTTTGGGGTTCAGCGCGTTCGACAAAAAGCCGCGCCCGATCGCACGCCAGGGGCTGATCACGCCTTTGGCATCATTCTCGCCCATGCCCGCGCGCCAGCTTTTCACCGCGAGCCAGGCGAGATAGGCAGCCCCCGCCCAACGGATGGCGCTGAGCGCGCCCGGATGCGCCGCGATCACCGCCGAGAGGCCGAGCGCCGCCAAGGTGATGTGCCAGCAGACGCCAAAGCCGACGCCCAGGCCCGCCATCGCCCCGGCGCGCGGGCCACCCTTGATGCCGCAGGCGGTGGCGAAGAACACATCCGCCCCCGGCGCCACATTCAGGATCAGCCCGCCGATGATAAAGCTGATCAGGCTCTCGGCCGGAAAGGCCATGAACACATCCCACATGCTGCGATCCCCTGATTGCACCGGTCCCGGTCAGACCCTTTGCCCCTTTTCTGCGCGAATGGCGGGCAGGGTCAAGCCACCTTCACAGCCCGCCGAACACCTCGGCCAGAATCGCGGCCAGCCCCTCGGCATCGGCTTGGGTGAAGGCATCGGGCTGGTTGCTATCGATGTCGAAAACCCCGATCAACCGCCCTGCCCCGGCAAAGACCGGCAGCACGATCTCGGAGCGGGTCGAGCTGGCGCAGGCGATATGGCCGGGAAAGGCATCGACATCGGGCACGAGTTGCACCGCGCCCGTGCGCGCCGCCGCCCCGCAGACGCCGCGCGCGAAGGGAATCACCAGACAGCCGTGGCCACCCTGATAGGGGCCGATCTTCAGCACTTCGGGCGCGGTTACCCGGTAGAAGCCGGTCCAGTCAAAACGATCATCGGCGTGATGCACTTCGCAGGCGACGGTGGCCATCAGCGCCACCTCATCGGTTTCGCCATGGGTCAGCGCCCGGATCGTCGTGGCAAGCTCTGCATAGTCCAGCATTGTCGTCTCCTGTCATCCGCTCAACCTCTAGCCTTCGGCAAAAGTTTTGGCGAGAGGGGGCGAAAATCTGAGCTGCGTTAACGCTGCGGCAGGTGCTCCGGGCGCAGATTCCGGCCAGAACAGGGGCGAAGGGGCGGCGATTGTCTTCTGTTTGGGGTATTTAGGCGGCCCGGACCGCGACGGATCAACCAAAGCGTGATTTCAGAAAGTCACTGCAACCTTGGGGACATTGCCTATTCTGCGCCCAAAAGGGCGCGACCAGCGTCCTCTGGCCGCGCGGTGAGCCCTTCGATTGGTCAGCTGTGCAGAAACAATGACATTTTTCATATCTTTCCTGCACCTGCCCCCAGCCGCACACCGAATGGTAAGGAATGCCCCCTAGTTTCAGATCAAAGTTGACCTGTCGGAGGCCCCCCGAATGAACCTGTATGCTGAAGCCCATAATGGAGCCCTCTTCGTGCGCGTCGGGGAAGAGCGGCTCGACGCCGCCGTTGCCATTCGGTTCAAGGATCAGATGCGCGAAATCGCGGCGCAACCGGCGCATCGGATCGTGCTGGATCTGGGGCAGGTGATCTTCCTCGACAGCTCGGGTCTGGGCGCCATCGTCTCGGTGATGAAGGCGCTGGCACCGCGCAAGATCGAACTGGTGGCGCTGACCCCGAATGTGGAAAAGGTGTTCCGTCTGACCCGCATGGATTCAGTGCTGAAAATCCACCCGACGATGAAAGCCGCAATCATGGGTGAGGGGATGCGCGATGTGGGCTGACCAGGCACGCGAGGTACCGCCGGAAGTTCGCCGCCGGCCCGCCGCCGGGCCGCAGATTTTCCACCACAGCTTTCCGGCAGATCCGCTTTCGGTGCGCACCGCGCTGCGCGCGGCAGTGGCCCGCTTCATGCGACAGCTGTCACCGGACGAATCCGGCACGCTGGAACTGGTGCTGGCAGAGGTGCTGAACAACATTGTCGAGCATGGCTATGCCGAAGATGCGCCGGGCACGATCACCCTGTCGATCGTGCGGGACCGCCGCAGTCTCTCCTGCTCGGTCAGCGATGATGGTGTGGCGCTGCCCGATGATTGCCTGAAGGCCCGCGCCGAGACCGAATCGGAGCGCCCGGAGCCGGAAGCGCTGCCCGAAGGCGGCTTTGGCTGGTTCCTGATCCGCGATCTGACGCAGGATCTGGGCTATCGCCGGGAGAATGGCCGCAATCTGCTGGCGTTTCGTCTGCCGCTGATCGCCTGACCCCCATGCGGTCCACAGCCCCGGACCATAGCCCCGTGCGGCGGCGCTGCGCGAGACGGTGGTCAGTAGACGGTGGTCAATTGAGCTGAAACTGCAGCGGATAGCGGCCGTCTTCGAAATCTCCGAAAAGATCCCCCAGATCCGGGTGATCCACCGGTTCGCCCGACTGATCCGCGATCAGATTCTGCTCTGAGACATAGGCCACATAGTAGCTGTTATCATTCTCGGCCAGCAGATGATAAAAGGGCTGATCCTTTGAGGGGCGACTGTCCTCGGGGATGGCTTCATACCAGGCATCGGTATTCGAAAACATCGCATCGACATCAAAAACCACCCCGCGAAACGGGTGCTTGCGGTGGCGGACCACCTGGCCAATGTGATATTTCGCTTGCGTTGTTTGCATGAATCAGATGCCCCCAACTTCGAGGTAATAATCCTCTCCGCCGGGGCTGTCCATTGCCGGGGGCCGAAAACGCCGGAAACAGTCTGTGAGCGCAGGACCAACAGTCCGCCGATCGCCCGGCCATCGTCGGCTTTGTGATTTCCCTGACCTTCAATTTTGCGTAATATGGCACAAAAGAAGGCCAAGAGGCAGACATGAGCAGATATCTGAAACTTGCGGCGCTGCTGTTGCTGGCGTCCTGCGGGGGTGGAGACTTTTCCGCGCCCCGTAATCTCGATGACGCCTGCGACATTGTGCGCGAGCGTCCCAAATATTATGCCGCGATGAAACGCAGCGAGCGCCGCTGGGGGATTCCGATCGCCGTGCAGATGGCAACGATCCATCAGGAATCGAAATTCATCGGCAATGCGCGCACGCCGTTCCGCTATGCGCTGGGGGTGATCCCGATGGGCCGCCAAAGCTCGGCCTATGGCTATAGCCAGGCGCTCGACAACACCTGGGACGAATACCGCGCCGAGACCCGCAACCGGGGCGCCAAACGCGACCGGATCGAGGATGCGACCGACTTCATGGGCTGGTACATGGACGGCACGACGCGAAAGCTGGGCCTGTCCAAATCAGACGCCCGCAACCAGTATCTGGCCTATCACGAAGGCCGGACCGGCTATGCGCGCCAAAGCTACAACAGCAAAAGCTGGCTGATGTCCGTGGCCGCGAATGTTGATGCCCGCGCAGCCCTGTACAACGCGCAGCTGACCGCCTGCCGCAAGAACTGAGCATCCTCTGACGACAAAAGGGGCGCCGCGGGCGCCCCTTTTCCTGCAGGTCAGGTTATTCAGAATCCGCGCTTGGCCGCTTCATCGGTGATCGAGAACAGCGAGGGCGGGAAGGTTTCTCCGGCCTGCAGATTGGTCAGCGAGACGCGGGTTTGTGCCCCGGTATCATCGGTGACCACCCATTGCCGCAGCATCGTCGGCGCCGCCGAGAAGATCAGCTGAATCGAGCCCACCTCCGGGTGATCAGGGTCCTGGGCGGTGACGGCGGTCAGGGTGCCGTCGGTCACATGCCCCATCACCATCTTGTTGCGCCCCAGATCGATCTTCGGCGCCAGAATCAGGTTCAGCGGCGTGCGTGCCAGCGGATATTGCTCGGGGGGCTGATTGGATTTCGCGTCAAAAATCGCCACCTGCCCGCCCGAGGCCAGCACCAGCGTTTTATCCGCGGCATATTCAAAGCGCATCCGCCCCGGACGCCGGATGAAAAGCTTGCCCGCCGTCTGCGAGCCATCCGAGTTCACTTGCGTGAAATCCGCCGAGACGGTGCCCAACCCGTTCAGATAGCGCGAGATTTCGGTGAGCGGAATTTTATCGGCCGCCGCTGCGGGCAAAGCCAGCAGCAGGGCAAGGAGCGGGGCCAGCAGGGCGGCGGGGGAAAAGAAGCGCATCATCATCATCCTAATCTGACATCGGGCGTGGAAATATCCAGCCCCCGGCGTTCACGAAGCGGCGGTCACGGATCACGCTTGTGCCATCGGGCGGCGCGCCATCCGCAGGGTCCGGGCAGGTCCTCCGCCGGCCTGCCTCAGCGAAAGGCCCGAATGCCGCTGGGGCATCCGGGCCATCCGGTCAGGGTAACCCCGCGGCGGTGATTTGGTTCCCCCCCCGGTGGGGGAGGGGGGTCCGTTCAATGCTCGGGCACCAGAATTTCGCGTTTGCCGACATGGTTCGCCGCGGTGACCACGCCCTGCTCCTCCATCTGCTCCACGAGACGCGCGGCCTTGTTATAGCCGATGCCCAATTTGCGCTGGATATAGGAGGTCGAGCATTTGCGGTCCTTGCAGACAATGGCGACCGCCGTGTCATAAAGCGCGTTTTCCACGTCATCCGTGCCGCCGCCCAGACCCAGCACCGCGTCGATATCCGCTTCACGCCCCTCATCCGGCCCTTCGACCACGCCCGACATATATTCCGGCGGCCCGAAGCTTTTCAGATGGTTGACGATCTCTTCGACCTCTTCATCGCTGACGAAGGGACCGTGAATCCGGGTGATCCGGCTGCCGCCCGCCATATAGAGCATGTCGCCCATGCCCAGCAGTTGCTCGGCACCCTGTTCGCCCAGAATCGTGCGGCTGTCGATCTTCGAGGTCACCTGGAACGAGATCCGGGTGGGGAAGTTCGCCTTGATCGTGCCGGTGATCACATCGACCGAGGGACGCTGGGTCGCCATGATCAGGTGGATGCCCGACGCCCGCGCCATCTGCGCCAGACGCTGGATGCAGGCCTCGATCTCTTTGCCCGCCACCATCATCAGATCGGCCATCTCATCGACGATCACCACGATATAGGGGATGGTCGAGGGGGTGAATTCATCAGTCTCGAACACCGGCTCGCCGGTATCCTCGTCAAAGCCGGTCTGCACGGTCCGCTTGAAGGTCTCGCCCCGCGCCAGAGCTTCGCGCACGCGGCCGTTGTAGCCTTCGATGTTGCGCACGCCCATTTTCGACATTTTGCGGTAGCGCTCTTCCATCTCGCCCACCACCCATTTCAGGGCGACAACCGCCTTTTTAGGGTCGGTCACCACGGGCGAGAGGAGATGCGGGATGCCGTCATAGACGCTGAGTTCCAGCATCTTGGGGTCGATCATGATCAGGCGGCATTCCTCGGGCGAGAGCTTGTAGAGCAAGCTGAGGATCATCGTGTTGATGGCCACCGATTTCCCCGAACCCGTGGTCCCGGCGATCAGCAGGTGGGGCATCTTGGCAAGGTTGGCAATGATCGGCTCGCCACCGATATCCTTGCCCAAAGCCAGCGGCAGCCGCATCGCGCTGTCGCCGAAATCGCGCGCCGAGAGGATCTCGCGCAGCACGACCTTTTCGCGGTTGGCATTCGGCAATTCGATCCCGATCACCGTGCGGCCCGGCACCGTCGACACCCGTGCCGAGAGCGCCGACATCGAGCGCGCGATGTCATCGGCGAGACCAATCACCCGGCTGGCCTTTAGGCCCGGCGCCGGTTCCAGCTCGTACATGGTGACCACCGGACCGGGGCGCACGCTGACGATCTCGCCCTTGACGCCGTAATCGTCGAGGACGTTTTCCAGCATGCGGGCGTTTTCCTCGAGCGCCTCATCCGAGAGGCTGTGGCGCTGCACCGAGGCGGGGTTGGTCAACAGGTTCAGCGGCGGCACTTCGTAGCTGGAGACCTGCGGCTCCAGCGCCAGACGCGGCTGCGCCTCGGCCTGGGCCTGACGCGAGGGGGCAATCGGCTTTTTCACCGGGTTTTGCACCACGCGGCGCGCCTCCGGCTGCGGGATCACCACGCGCGACAGCGGCGCACGCGACGCCGTCAAGGGGGTGGTCAGCGGGGCGTCATCCTCATCATCCACCGCAAAGACATTGTCATTGTCCTCTGCGTCCCAGTCACCGGCATAGGCGTCCGTGGCAGGCTCGTCGCGGGCCGCGCCACGCAGCAAGGCGCGGGCGGGGGTGGCGGATTCCTCAAACGCATTCACGCTGTCTTGTTCGGCGTAATCCAGCGCGTCGTCAAACTCGATCTCAAAGGGCTCAAACCCCGGCGCACGCAGCCCGTCACTGCCCGCGAAAGCCGGATCAAAGGCGGCATCTTCCACCACGCCCGGCATTTCCGGCATCGGGTCCATCCGCGGGCGCGGCGCGGCCGAGCGGGTCAAGGCGGGCTGCACCTTCCCGGCGGCTTGCGGTGCGGCAGCGGCGCCCGGCATGAAGCGCGGACGCGCCTGCAGCGGCGGCTCGGCCCGCAGGCTCGGCTCGACACGGGCGCGCTCGGACACCAGCGGCGCTTTCGGACCGCGCGCCATCCGGCTGGCCACGGCGGCCATCACCGCCGAGACAGCGCCTGCCGCCACCGGGGCCGCGGCGGGCGCGGGGGCGGGGGCGTGCAGCGCGGGCTCGGCGCGCAGCGGGACACTCGGGGCATAGGAAAGCTCTTCGGCCTCATCGGGGGCATAGCGGCGCTCTGCGTACAGCTGCGGCGCATGATGGGTGTCGGCGTAGCCTTGCAATCCGGCATCGTCCTGCGCGTCGGCGTAGCCATACAGATCAACCGGTTGCGGTGCCGTCGCGCGGCTTTTCACCGCATCGGCAATCCGGGCGCGGATGCGGTCCGGCGATGGCGCATCCATCGGATGATCGGCCCAGGGGTCGTGCTGTTCAATCAGTTCCGGCTCGGGGTTATAGGCCGGATTGGCGAAATACTCCGGGTCGACGGCGCGGCGGATGCGGTTGCTTTGCGCGGCACGCGGGGGTGCTGCGGGCGCGGGCGCATAGTCCTGCTGCCAATCCTGGCTGTCTTCGGCATACCAATCCTGCGCCATACCGGCGGGGGCCTGACGGCCCGCCGCCTGCGCCCGGCGCTGCGCGATGCGCTCCTGCGCCTTGGCCTGTGCCATCTGCGCCGCCGCCTGCGCCGCCTGCACCGAAGCGGCCGCGCCTTTGCCCAGCAGATTCATTGCCGCCACATAGAGCAGCACCGAACCACGGCCAAGGAAGCGGCGGATGGTGCGCAGCTCTGCCGCGTCAAAACCCAGCACAAAGAGGCCCATCCCCAGCATCGCCACAGCGATCACCAGCGCCAGAAACTTCAGCCCGAACGAGGCGCCCACCGGCAACATGCCCAAGAGCGCGCCCATCACAGTATCGCCGAACAGACCACCCATGCCAAAGCTGTGGCCCCAATCGGCCCCCGGCGTCAGCGAAGAGGCGTAAACCGAGACCAGCGCCACGCCGATCGGCACGAAAACCGCGCGTGACATCGCCCGCTCTTCGCCCCGGTGGGTGACAAAACGCGCGCCCCAGACCATCAGCGCCAAAGCGACACCCCAGGAGCCATAGCCCGCGATGATATAAAGCGGCGAGGCAATGGCCGCGCCAAACCGGCCCAGAATATTCTGCGCCGGGGCATCGGTCGCCGCCATCCAGCTCGGATCTTCGGGGGAATAGGACATCAGCATCAGGGCCACGAGAAAGCCCACCAGCACCAGACCGGCACCGACCAGTTCCTTGCCGCGTCGTTCCAGCACCGCCTGGGTGTTCTGGTCCAAAAGCGGGTCGCGCTGTCTCACCTGATAGGATGCCATCTTCCTGTCCTCACGCATAGAGGCAGTCACGTAGCTGGATCAGCCCGCGCTGCATTTCTTCTTTTGGGGCGACGAGTGCCACCCGGATATAGGCCCGGCCCGGGTTGCCGAATTCGGAATCCCGCGCGAGATAGGCCCCGGGCAGCACCCGCACCCCCGTCTCGCGCCAGAGTTTCAGCGCCGCTTCCTCGCCATCGGCCACCGGCAGCCAGAGGAAAAAGCCCCCCTCCGGCGTCTGATAGGCATTGGCCCCGGCAAAGATCTGCTCAGCGATCTTGTATTTCTCATTATAAAGCGCGCGGTTCTCGACCACATGCGCCTCATCGGCCCAGGCCCGTTCGCTGACCCGCTGTACCGGCAAGGGCAGCGGCGCCCCGGCAAAGGCGCGCAGCTGACGGATGCGGGCGATGCTTTCCGCCCCGCCCGCGCAAAAGCCCGAGCGCAGCCCCGGCAGGTTTGAGCGTTTGGAGAGCGAATGGAAGATCACCACGCGTTCGGGATCGGCGCCCATCGCCTCGGAGACCTCCAGCGCCCCCGGCGGCGGCGCGGTGCGCCAGAGTTCGGAGTAGCATTCATCGGCGAAAATCCGGAAATCATGCTTTTCCGCCAAGGCGATCAGCCCGGCGAGATAGTCGCGCGAGGCGACGGCCCCCTGCGGATTGGCGGGCGAACAGAGATAGGCAATCGCCACCCGGTCGAGCACTTCGGCGGGCAGGCTGGCGTAGTCGGGCAAAAAGCCGGTGGCCTCGGTCGCGGGCACATAGACCGGCTCGGCCCCGACCGAAAGCGCCGCCACGGCATAGACCTGATAGAACGGGTTCGGCATCAGCACGACGGGCTTTTTGCCGTTCTTTTCCTCAGGGCAGAGCGCCATCGCGGCATTATACAGCCCCTCCCGCGTGCCGTTCAGCACCATCAGCCGGTCGGGGCCAACGCTGACGCCATAGCGCCCGGCCAGCCAAGCCGAGATGGCGGACAAGAGCTCGGGCGTGCCGTCGTTCGGGGGATATTTCGCAAGTTCATGCACATGGGCGGCCAGCACCGGCGCCACGAAATCGGGCATCGGGTGACAGGGCTCGCCAATGGTCATGGCGATGGGCGTGCCGCCCGCAGGATGCACGTCGAGAAGTTTCCGCAAACGCGGAAACGCATAATCGGGCAGGTTCGAAAACCGCTCGGGAAACGCCATTGCTGCCTCACTCGTCGGGGTCATTGCGCCCCGTTACGGCCAAACTAACCCGAACGCGGCGGGCGCGGCAAGAAAAAGCGCCGGGGGACCGGCGCTTGCTTGCTCAAATTGTGGCTTTTCAGTTGGCGAGTGCCCGCAAAACCGGCTCAACCGCTGCGCCCAGCCGCAAAAGCGCGTGCTCGCCTCCCGGTTGTCCCATCAGCGAAATGCCGGTGCAGGGCAGGCCGGTGGGCAAGGTCAGCGCACAGAGGCCAAAAATGTTGCCGATCCGGGTGTTGCGCAACGCCAGCAGGTTCTCTTGCGCGAAATAGGCGCTGTCGGACAAGAGCCGCGCCGCATCGGGCGGCAGGATCGGCGCGGTGGGCACCAGAACCGCGTCATAACCCGCCACAGCGGCATTCCAGGCCTGCCGGTAGCGCTCCAGCGCCGCCCAACCCGCGACATAATCCGCCGCGCGCACCGTCGCACCGCCACGGAACCGCTCCAGGATCGGCGCATACATCTTTTCGGGCGCCGCCTCGATTTCGTCCATCCACAGCCCATAGGCCTCGGGGGCGAATAGCGTGGGCGAGAGGGCCATCGCCGGATCGACCATCTTCAGCGCCCGGCGCTCGATTTTGGCCCCGGCGCGACCGAGCGCCTCCACCGCCTGCTCGAACCCGCGCAGAGGTTCGGCCCGCGCGCCCTCCATCGGCAGTCCTTCCAGCACCAGAAGCCGCGCGCCCGTCAGACTGGCCCCGGCCAGATCCGGCGCCGCCCGCCCCTCGATCAGCGACAGGATCAGCGCGCAATCCTCGACGCTGCGGGCCAGCGGCCCCACCGTGTCGAATTTCGCACAAAGCGGCACCGCGCCTTTCAGCGACACCCGGCCATGCGTGGTTTTCAGCCCCACGAGGTCATTCCACGCGGCGGGGATCCGCACCGAGCCGCCGGTGTCCGAGCCAACCGCCCCCGCCGCCAGCCCCAAAGCCACCGAGACCGCCGCACCAGAGGAGGAGCCGCCCGGCGCCAGATGCGGCACCACCGCATTCGGCGGCGTCGCGGTCATCGGGTTGATGCCAAGGCCCGAGAAGGCCAGCTCCGTCATATGGGTTTTGCCCAGACAGACGCCGCCGCCCAAGGTGGCGGTGGCGAGCACTTCGGCATCGGTTTCCGGCACCCTACCCTCCAGCAGGCGCGAGCCGGATTCCGTGGCCACCTCTGCCGAATCAAAGAGATCCTTCCACGAGAGCGAGACCCCATCGAGCAACCCGCGCCGGGTGCCCGCCTTGGCCCGCGCGCGCGCGGCCATCGCCTCTGCCCGCGCCCGCTCCGGCGTCAGCCGGGCATAAATGCGCGCGCCATCGGGATGGGCAGCGGCAGCCTCCAGATAGCTTTCGGCCAGATCCACCGGACAGGCCTTGCCCTCGCCAATCGCCCGCCCCTGCTCGGCTGCCGTCATCTCGCGGAAATCCATCGCGCATCCCTCCATTTTGACGCAAGCTAACGCGCGCAGAACACATGGACAATCCCGCGCGACACGCCATAGTAGGGCACATGGGACAGGATGATTTCTTCGACGTGATCGTGGCAGGGGGCGGGCTGAATGGCCCGGCTCTGGCATTGGCGCTGGCAGGGGCCGGGCTGAGCGTGGCGGTGGTCGATGCGCAGCCGCCGCGCAGCCGTGCGGATGCGGGTTTTGACGGCCGCGCCTATGCTTTGGCCATCGCCTCGCAAAAGCTGCTCTCGGTGATCGGCACCTGGCCCGCCGTTGCGGAGCGCGCGCAGCCCCTGCGCGAGGTGCGCGCGCATGACGGCCATGCCGGTGAAGGTGCTGCGATGTTTGGGCTGCAGTTCGACAGTGCCGAGCTGGATGGCGGCCCGGTGGGCTATATGCTGGAAGACCGCCATCTTTACAGCGCCTTTCAGGATGCGCTGGACGCCTCGCCCTCGATCACCATGATCGCCGGCACCTCGGTGCTGTCGCAAACCGCCTCTGCCTCCGGCATTTCGGTCATGCTGTCGAATGGCCGCGAGTTGACGGGCAGGGTGCTGATCGGCGCCGATGGCCGCCGCTCGGGCGTGGCGGAACGGGCGGGGATCAAGCGGCGCGGCTGGGGATACGGGCAAACCGCGCTGGTCTGCGCGCTCGAGCATGACCTGCCGCATGACGGCATCGCGCATCAGTTTTTCATGCCCACCGGACCGCTGGCGATTCTGCCGCTGACCGGCAACCGCTGCTCAATCGTCTGGAGCGAGAAGGACAGCAACGCCCGCGCGCTGGCCGCCCTGCCGGACGAAGATTTTCTGGGCATGCTCCGCCCGCGTTTTGGCGATTTTCTGGGCGAGATCCGTCTGGCCAGCCCGCGCTTTTCCTATCCGCTGACGCTGACTTTGGCCGAGGAGTATGTCGCCCCGCGTCTGGCGCTGGTGGGCGATGCCGCGCATGGGGTGCATCCGATTGCCGGACAGGGGCTGAACCTCGGGCTGCGCGATGTGGGCGCGCTGGCCGAAGTGCTGGTTGAGGCGCATCGGCGTGGCGAGGATATCGGCGCGGCGGATGTGCTGGAGCGGTATCAGCGCTGGCGGCGGTTTGATTCAACCGCAATGGCCCTCGGCATGGACGCCGTCAACAAATTGTTTTCCAACAACAATCCGCTGCTGCGGGCCGGGCGCGATCTGGGGATGGGACTGGTGCAGGCCCTGCCCGGTCTGCGCCGCCGTTTCATGCGCGAAGCAGCGGGCATGCGGGCGGGTCAGCCTCGGCTTTTGCAAGGCCGCGCCCTCTGAGTTCAGGGCGGGCCTGACTTAATCAGGCCTGGCCCTCAGCGGGTTTTCGCCTCAGGCCTCGTCGTCCAGTCGGCGCGCCTCGTCGATCAGCAGGATCGGAATGCCGGAGCGGATGGGAAAGGCCAGCCCCGCCCGGCGCGAGATCAGCTCCTGCGCGCCCGCATCATAGCTGAGCACCGCCTGCGTCAGCGGGCAGACCAGCCCCTCCAGCATACGGCGGTCAAACTCCGGGCGGGCTGGCCCCTCGGCGCGGTTGCTGTCCGCGGCATCACTCATTGCACCATCTCCTCATCGCCACCGCGCATCGCAAATTCGATCAGCGTCACCAGAGTCTCGCGGCGGTTTTCCAGCCGCGGCGCCTCCAGCAGCGCCTGTTTGTCCTCCGGCTCGAACGGCAACAGCATCGAGAGCGAGTTGATCAGCAGCTCATCCTCGGCATCTTTCAGCGACTCCCAATCCGTCGCAAGCCCCTGATCGGCAAAGAACCGGCCCAGAAGGTCCATGAACGCGTCACGGTCGAGCGCGGCATCGGTTTCAACCGCGCCGCGGTCGCGCTCAAACCCCTCCCAGGTGACATGGCCCCGCCGGTAGGGGGTAAAGCCCTCGATCTCCTGCACCATCCGAAACCGCGAGATGCCGGAGAGGGTGATCATGTAGCGCCCGTCCTCGGTTTCGGAAAAGGCGGTCAGACGCCCGGCGCAGCCGATGGCGTTCAGACGCGGCGGGCCGCCGGGCACCTTGCGCGGCTGCACCATGCCGATCAGCCGCTCGGGCGTCTTCAGGCAATCCTCGAGCATCTGCACATAGCGCGGCTCGAATATGTGGAGCGGCAACCGGGCGCGCGGCAGCAACAGCGCGCCAGGAAGCGGGAACAGCGGCAGTACCGCGGGAAGGTCAGCCATGCGTTTTGTCATGCAGGGTAACCTAGTCCGCAGGACGCTTTAGGCAAAGATCATCGACGACAAACGGCGGCGCCCCTTGAGCACGATCGGATCCGTGGCCTTCATGGCGTCGAAAATGGTGAAGAGCTGCGTGCGCGCGGCGCCCTCGTTCCACTCGCGGTCGCGGCGGAACAATTCCAGCAGCTGTTCCACCGCCGCTTCGACATCGCCCGCCGCATGCAAGGCGGTGGCATAGTCAAAACGCGCCTGATGATCGGCGGGGTCCGCCGCCACCGCCGCCGACAAAGCGTCGAGCGGCCCGGCATTCGCCGCCTGATGCGCCAGCGCGATCTGCGCCTTGGCCGCCTCAATCGGGGCAGTGCCTGCGATGGCGGTGGGCACGGCAGCCAGCGCCGCCTCGGCCTGCGCCAGATCGCCCAGCGCCAGATAGGACCGGATCAGCCCGGAATGGCTTTCGGCGCTGTTCGGATCTTCTTCCAGAATCGCGGCAAAGGTCTCGGCGGCATCCTGCACCGCGCCCTCGGCCAGCATGGTCTCGGCGGCCTCGATGGCATCGGCCAGACCGCCATCATCACCCACCAGCGCCGCCAGCTTGTCGACGAAGGTCTTGATCTGCGACGCGGGCTGCGCGCCCTGAAAGCCGTCCACCGGCTGGCCTTGCCAGAAGGCATAGACCGTCGGGATCGACTGTACCTGCATCTGCCCGGCCAGCATCTGGTTCTGGTCGACGTTCACTTTCGCCATCCGCACCTTGCCACCCGCAGCGGTGACCGCCGCCTCCAGCGCCGGACCCAGCGTCTTGCACGGGCCGCACCAGGGCGCCCAGAAGTCCACGATGACCGGCACTTCCTTGCTGGCCTCGACGACGCGGGCCATGAAATCGGCTTCGGTGACGTCAAAAATCACCGCCGCATCGGCGGCGGCTGCGGTGTTGGGTTTCTGGTCGGTGCCGAACATCTCTGCCCCCTGAAAATCTGTTGCCCCCTATATGCGATGCGACATGCGGCAGGCCAAGGGGCAGGCCCGCACCAATTCGCGTTAAAGCCCGTTCAGCTCACAAATCAAAGGTCGCAAAGACCGGCGCGTGGTCCGAGGGCTGCTCCCAGCCGCGGGCGGCGCGCAAAACCCGGCTGGAATGTGCCGCCCCCGAAATGTCGGGCGTGGCCCAGATATGGTCCAGACGGCGGCCTTTGTCCGCCGCATCCCAATCCGGGCTGCGGTAGCTCCACCAGCTGTACAGGTTGCCCGAGGGGATATCCTGCCGGGTGATGTCGACCCAGCGCCCGGCCTCTTGCGTTTCGGCCAGTGCCGCCACTTCGACCGGCGTGTGACTGACGATTTTCAACAGCGCCTTGTGGTTCCAGACGTCATCCTCGCGCGGGGCGATGTTCAGATCGCCCACCAGAATCGCCTTGTGCGGCCGCTGGGCGCGGAAATGGTCGCGCATCTCGCTGAGGTAATCGAGCTTCTGGCCGAATTTCACATTGGCCTCGCGGTCGGGAATATCGCCCCCGGCGGGGACATAGCAATTGTGGATGACCACGCCGTTCTCCAGCCGTGCCGCGACATGGCGGGCGTGGTTCAGCCCGGCGAAATCGCGGCCATCCACATCCTCCAGCGGGGTTTTCGACAGAATGGCCACGCCGTTATAGCCCTTTTGGCCGCGCGCCACGATGTGGCGGTAGCCCAGCGCCGCGAATTGCTCGAGCGGGATTTTCTCCACCGGGCTTTTGCATTCCTGCAGGCAGAGCACATCCGGCGCCTCCTCGCCCAGAAGCTTGGCGACCAGACCTTCGCGCAGGCGGACCGAGTTGATGTTCCAGGTGGCGAGGGTGAAGGTCATCGGCTGTTCCTTGGTCTGGCGCGCGGCGCGCGCGGGGCGGCGCGATCCTAACCGGGATCGCCGCAGGGGCAAGCCGCTGAACGCGGATCGGCGCAAAGAAAAACCCGGACCATTGGTCCGGGTCAAGTGGGGTAGGAGAGACAACAGGGTAGTGGCCTTGACCCCGGCCACGGGGGCTTCGATGAGATAACGCCGGGGCACGCCCGGGGTTCCCCGGAGGCCGCGATTTTTTGCGCGGTCAGGGCGGGGTGGCGGTCAGGGCGGGGTGGCGGTCCGCCCGGGGCGGAACGCGCTGATCTTGTCACCCATCGCCCGCAACCCGCAGGTGACGGGCCTGCAACAGAGGCCGCAAACCCCGCATTCCATCGCCGAATTGTCCCCATCACAAAACGGCGATTGACCTGAGGCGGGTTTCATCTGAACTCTGCAGTCTCGCATCCCGGAGCCCCATCATGAGCCACGCCCGTCTGTTCACCCCGGTTCTGATCGGTGGTTGCATCATCTTGCTGATCAACTTTGCCCTGCGGGCGAGCTTTGGGATGTTCCAGATTCCCATCGCCAGCGAATTTGGCTGGCCGCGCGCCGAGTTCTCGCTGGCCATCGCCATTCAGAACCTGGCCTGGGGGATCGGCCAGCCGATCTTTGGCGCCTTTGCCGAGAAATTCGGGGATCGCCGCGCGATCATCCTCGGGGCGCTTCTCTATTCTGCGGGGCTGATGCTCTCCTCGCTCGCCGTCACGCCGCTGCAGCATCAGATGCTGGAGATCCTTGTGGGCTTTGGCATTGCGGGGACCGGCTTTGGGGTGATCCTGGCGGTGGTGGGCCGCGCGAGCTCCAACGAGAACCGCAGTCTGGCGCTGGGGATTGCCACCGCTGCCGGATCGGCGGGCCAGGTGTTCGGCGCGCCGCTGGCACAGGGGCTGTTGGCGCATTTCCCCTGGCAATCGGTGTTCATGATCTTTTCGGGGATCATCCTGCTGACGCTGTTCGCGCTGCCGATGCTGCGCGCGCCTGCGATGGCCAGCAAACATGAGCTGGAGGAAAGCATGGGAGCGGTGCTGACCCGCGCCTTCAAGGACCCCTCGTTCATCCTGATCTTTGTGGGCTTTTTCTCCTGCGGCTATCAGCTGGGCTTTATCACCGCGCATTTCCCGGCCTTTGTGACCGAGATGTGCGGCGCCATTGACCCCACCGGCATGCTCGCATCACTGGGGATCTCGACCACCTCGGCGCTGGGGGCGATTGCCATTTCGGTCATCGGGCTGGCGAATATTGCGGGCACGATCACGGCGGGCTGGCTGGGCAAGCGCTATACCAAGAAATACCTGCTGGCGGGGATTTATCTGGCGCGCACATTGGTCTCGGCGGCGTTTATCCTGACGCCGATGACCCCGGCGACGGTGCTGTTGTTCTCGCTCTCGATGGGGGCGTTGTGGTTGGCCACGGTGCCGCTGACCTCGGGGCTTGTCGCGCATATCTATGGGCTGCGCTATATGGGCACGCTCTATGGCTTTGTCTTCCTCTCGCATCAGATCGGCTCGTTCATGGGCGTCTGGCTGGGGGGCAAGCTCTATGACCTCTATGGCAGCTACACGATTGTGTGGTGGATCGGCGTCGGCGTCGGGGCGTTTTCGGCCATCGCGCATCTGCCGGTGCGGGAAAAGCCGATGGCGATGGTGGCGGCCGAGTGATCCGGGCCGGGCGCGCGTGGTGAGGCCGGGGGCGCTGCCCCCGGACCCCCGGGATATTTTGGATCAGGCAAAGATCAGCGGGCGCGCCAGGCTTGCAGGGCGTATTGCGCCACCATCAGGTCGAGATGCGCGCCGCCGCCGTTCTTGCAGATGGTGATCTCTTCCGGGCTTTGCCGGGCAAAGCGGCCCGAGGGGAGGTCGTAGTAATCGGCGATGATATCCGCCTCGGAGATCACGCCGCGTTCCAGCGGATCCTTGATCTCGCCGATGTGGTGCAAGGTGGTGGCGCGGGAGTCGACGAAAAGCCGCGCGTGGCGCAGTGCATTGTCATCCGCCTCGCGCATGTCCGGCCGGTAGGCACCGATCAGGTCGACATGGGTGCCCGGCGCCAGCCAGTCGCCCATCAGCAGCGGGCTTTGCGCCATGGTGGTGGTGGCGATGATCTCGGCGCGGCGGGTGGCGGTTTCCAGATCGGTGACCGCTGTCGCGCCGCTGGCGTCCGCCAGTTTGCGCGCCGCCTCGTGCGAGCGGTTCCAGATGCTGAACTTTGCGCCGGGAAAGGCGGCCCGGTAGGCCGCAATCATCGAGGCCGCCACATTTCCCGCGCCGATGATCAGCACGTCGCGCGCCTCGGGCCGGGCCAGTTTGCGCGCGGCGAGCAGGCTGTCGCCTGCGGTTTTCCATTTGGTGACGAGCTGAAAATCGACCAAGGCCTCCAGTTCGCCGGTCTCATCACTCAGCAGGTTGACCACCCCGTTGACCGAGCCGCGTCCCGCCGCCGGATTGCCGGGGAAGATGGTTGCCGCTTTCACCGCAAGGCCGAGGCCGTCGATCCAGGCCGAGCGGGTGAGCAAGGTATCCTTGCCGCGGTAGAGGAAGGTATCCGCCACCTCGGCGCGCGGCAGATAGTGGCCCGCCTCCAGCGCCTCGGTCAGGGTGAGCCAGTCCAGATGGGCTTCGGCTTCGGGACCGACGATTTCGGGGCCGGATCGTGTGCCGGATACTCTGGCGGTCATTGCGCTTCCTCCTCGCTGAGCAGCCCTTCGGCGATCAGCCGCGCGGCCCAACCGTCGGGCGCGGTGAACAGATGCGTCTGCCAGCCGCGCGCGGCGGCGGCGGCAATATTATCCGCGCGGTCATCGGCAAAGAGTAGACCCCCGGGGGCAATGCCGCAATCCGCCTCGACCCGGGCGTAAATCTCGGCATCCGGTTTGATCACCGCCATCTGGCCCGAGACATAGGCGCGGTCAAATTCGCTCAGGAAATCATACTGCGTCTGGGCATAGGCGAAGCTCTCAATCCCGAAATTGGTCAGCGCGAAAACCGGCACGCCGCGGGCCCGCAGCGCCCGCAAGAGCCGCACGGAATGCGGAATCGCCGGGCTGGCCATATGGATCCAGTCATCATGCCAGCGGCGGATCTCCTCCCGCCATTCGGGGTGTTTTTCCGCCTCGGCATAGATCGTCTCGCGGAAGGGGGCGCCGCGGTCGATCGCGTCATTCATCGCATGCAGATCGACGGCGGCAAACATCGCCTCGCGCCGCGCACGCGGCATGATGCTGTCGTAATGCCGCTCGGGTTGCCATTCGATCAGCACATTGCCGATGTCAAAGATCACCGCTTCAATCATTCTCTGCCTCTTTCATCGCAGCCCGGGTCACCCGATCCAGAGCATCGAGAAACCGTGACCGGTCGGCCTTGGAAAACCCCTTGCCGCCGCCCTGCCGGAATGGATCGGCGCTGCGCAGATCCGCCATCAGATCGCGGGTGGCCAGCACATTGCCGATATTGGCGGGGGTCAGCGCCTCGCCATCATGTTTCAGGACCCGCGCCCCGGCCTCTACGCATTTCGCCGCAAGCGGGATGTCGACGGTCACCACGACATCGCCCCGCCCCGCCCGTTCGGCGATCCATTTGTCGGCCTCATCCGGGCCCGCCGCCACATAGACCATTTCCACCAAAGGATTGGCCGAGGGACGCAGGCCGCCGTTGCAGACCATCAGCAATTTCTGGCCCAGACGGGTGGCGACCCGCTCGGCCTCGTCCTTCACCGGGCAGGCATCGGCATCGAGATAGATCATGGGCGGTACAAAGCCTCGGCGTGGAAGGCGATATGTTCGGCCATGAAGGTCTGGATGAAGAAATAGCTGTGATCATAGCCCGCCTGCATGCGGAACGCGCCCGATTGGCGGCGTTTCATCATCGCCGTGGCGAAGCTTTCCGGCATCAGAAGGTCAAGGAACTGATCCGATGTGCCCTGATCCACCAGCACATCGCCGTCAAACCCCTGCGCCGTCATCAGAAGGCTCGCATCATGCGCGGCCCAGCGCGTCTCATCGGTGCCGAGATAGGCGGTGAATTGTTTGCGGCCCCAGTCCGAGGCGGTCGGGTTGCAGATCGGCGAAAAGGCCGAAACCGAGGTGAACCGCCCCGGCAGCGACATCGCCAGCGTCAGCGCGCCGTGCCCGCCCATCGAATGGCCGGTGATCGCCTGGCGCTCTTCGTTGATCGGGAAATTGGTGGCGAGGAGGTTCGGCAGCTCTTCGGCCACATAATCCCACATCTGAAAATGCGGCGCCCAGGGGTCTTGCGTGGCGTTGACGTAGAACCCCGCACCCTGCCCCAGATCATAGGCGGCATCATTCGCCACCCCCTCGCCGCGCGGCGAAGTGTCGGGGAAGACCAGCGCAATGCCATGCTCGGCGGCCCATTTCTGCGCCCCCGCCTTGGTCATCGCATTCTCATGCGTGCAGGTCAGGCCGGAAAGATACCAGAGCACCGGCACCGGCTGATCCTCGGCCTCGGCGGGCAGGAAGAGGCCAAAGGTCATCTCGGTCCCGGTCGCCTGCGACGCATGTGCATAGACGCCCTGAACGCCCCCGAAACAGCGGTTTTCTGAGAGGGTACGCATATTATCTCCTAGTGATGGGTGACCCAGGCGATCACGACCGGCACGGTCAGAATGCTCGCCGCGGTGGAAATCAGGATGGAAGCCGACACCCGCTGACGCGCGATGCCGTAATGGGCCGAGAGGATATAGACATTGCCCGCCACCGGCAAAGCCGCCGCCGCGATCATCACCCCGGCGGCAAAGGGATCGACCGGGAAGAGCCACAGCGCGGCCACGGCCACGGCAAGCGGATGCAGCACCAGCTTGGCCCCCGAGAGCCAGACGGCGGGGCGCACCCGCTCTGCGCTTTTGTCGGCCAGCGAGGCGCCGATGGCAAAGAGCGCGCCGGGCGTGGCAGCGGCCCCCAGCAGCGTCAGGAAGTCATTGAGCGGTACGGGCATCGGGATTTTCAGCACCGACCAGGTGAGCCCGGCCAGAATCGAGGTGATCATCGGGTTTTTCAGCAGCCCCAGCGCCAGGGGCCGCAGCAGGCCGAGGCTGATCCGGC
Source organism: Phaeovulum sp. W22_SRMD_FR3 (assembly GCF_052113705.1). Taxonomy (NCBI): domain Bacteria; kingdom Pseudomonadati; phylum Pseudomonadota; class Alphaproteobacteria; order Rhodobacterales; family Paracoccaceae; genus Phaeovulum; species Phaeovulum sp. W22_SRMD_FR3. The sequence continues at coordinate 88,878 of NZ_JBGQOG010000010.1, forward strand.
CATGACGGGCCGCGGCGATCACCATGGTCAGGATCGAGGAAAACACGATCATATCCGTGCAGAGCACCATCAGCACCGGCCCGGCGGCGGCGGCCCCCAACAGCACCACCAGCATCGGCACGCCGAGAAAGCCAGTGTTGCCGGTCATCGCGGTATAGGCCTCCATCGCCGCCTCTTCCAAGGGCAGGGCGCGCAGGCGGGCCACGGCAAAGGCCAACAGGCAGACCGTCAGCGAAGCGCTCAGATAGGCCGCCACAAACACCGGATCAAAGAGGTCGGAGAACGGCAGCGTGGCCGCAAAACGGAACAGCATCGCCGAGAGCGCGAAGTAAAAGACGAATTTCGTCAGCCAGGCGGTGGCTTCGGCGGGGAAAAACTTCACCCGGCCGGCGGCCCAGCCCAGCCCGATCAGCGCGAAAAACGGAAGCGTCTTGAGGAAAATCGCCAGCATGGCCTAGGGCTAACAGCCCCGCGCCGCGCCCGCCAGCCGCAAAAACACCCGAGGCGCATTTCGGCATGCCGCGGGTGGAATTTCGGATCTCGGGCGACGGCGGGATCAGCCGCCGCCGATCAGCACACCCGCGGCAAAGACCAGCGCGCCACCGACCACGACCTGCAACGCCGCGCGGAAGAACGGCGTTTCCATAAAGCGGTTCTGGATCCAGGCAATCGCCCAAAGCTCGACGAAAACCACGATCATCGCGATGGTGGTGGCGGTCCAGAAATCCGGGATCAGATAGGGCAGCGCATGGCCGAGCCCGCCAAGTGCGGTCATCACCCCGGAGGCCAGCCCGCGTTTGAGCGGCGAGCCGCGCCCCGAGAGCACGCCGTCATCATGCGCGGCCTCGGTAAAGCCCATCGAGATGCCCGCGCCGACCGAGGCCGCCGCGCCCACCAGAAAGGTGGTCCAGGTGTCTTGCGTCGCAAAAGCCGTCGCAAAGATCGGCGCCAGGGTCGAGACCGAGCCGTCCATCAGCCCCGCCAGCCCCGGCTGCACCCAGGTCAGGATGAACTGCCGGTGCGCGGCGCGGTCCTCTTCGGATTTCGTCTCGGCATCCAGATGCTCGCCCTGCAATTCACCGGCGCGCGTCTCGTGACCGGCCTCAGCCGCCGCCAGATCGCCCAGCAATTTGCGGGTGGCGGCATCCGAAGTGGCCCCGGCGGCCTTGGTGTAGAATGCGGCTGCCGCATGTTCCATGGCCTCGGCCTCGCCGCGGATACGCTCGAGCGAGAGGTTCTCGATCAGCCAGACCGGCTGGCGGGCATAGAACCCCGCCACATGTTCCCGCCGGATCAGCGGGATCACCTCGCCAAAGCGCGCGCGATGCGCCTCGATCAGGCGGCGGCGGTGGTCATCTTCCTCCACCGCCATCTCATCGAAAACCGCCGCAGAGCCGGGATATGCGGCACGCAGTTTCTCGGCATATTGCCGGTAGATGCGGGCGTCATCCTCTTCCGAGGAAATCGCCAGGGCCAGAACCTCCTGTTCGGAGAGCTCGGCAAAGCGGCGACGGGACGAAAAAGACGGTATCATGATGCACCTTTTTAGAATGGTTCTAAGGTATCGCCTCGCCGCGCTGATGCAAGTGCATTTTCTGAACTGCGCAGTTCATTTTTTACTTGCAGAAGTGAACTATACGGTTCACTAATGCATCTGAACACTTCAGTTCAGTTAGGAGACTTCCCATGAACCCCTCCCTCCCGATCCTCGTCTTTTCTGTGATCGCCGCCTCTGTGGTGGCTCTGCCGGTGGTGGCGGGCGGCTATGGCATGGATCTGCCGCGCCTCAGCTTTCCGCGGCCGGTCGTGGCCACGGTCAGCAGCGCGGACCGGCCGTCGCCCAAGAAACTGTCGGTGACCGTCTCGACCAGCGGAAACTAAAGCTGCTGCCCCAGATGCGCCGCGCCGCGCTCGGCGGCCAGCCGCATCTGATGGGCCCGCTCGCGGAACCGCTCCCGGTCTGCGGCGGTGTATTCCCCGGCGCAGCGGTGACAGCAGACGCCCTCTTCAAACTCCGGGCGCAGCTTGTCCGCAACTGAGAGCGGACGGCGGCAGGCGTGACAGGTGTCGTAATCGCCCTGCTTCAGGCCATGCCCCAGACTGACCCTGCTGTCGAAGACAAAGCATTGCCCCTGCCAGAGGCTCTCTTCCTCGGGGACCTCTTCCAGATACTTCAGGATGCCGCCCTTGAGGTGGTAGACCTCTTCGATGCCCTGACCGAGCAGGAAATTCGTCGATTTCTCGCAGCGGATGCCGCCGGTGCAGAACATCGCCACGCGCTTGTTGTGAAAGCGCTCGGCATTCTCTTCCCACCATTTCGGGAAATCGCGGAAGGACCGCGTGCCGGGATCAACCGCGCCCTCGAAGGTGCCGATCTCAACCTCGTAATCATTGCGGGTGTCGATCACCACCACATCCGGCGCCTGAATGAGCGCGTTCCATTCGGCGGGCTGCACATAATGGCCCACCGCCGCGCGCGGATCGACATCGGGCTGGCCCATCGTCACGATCTCGCGCTTCAGCCGCACCTTCATCCGGCCAAAGGGCATGGTCGCGGCGGGGCTTTCCTTCCACTCAAAATCCGCACAGCCCGGCAGGGCGCGAATATGCGCCAGCACCGCGTCAATGCCATTGCGGCTGCCCGCGATGGTGCCGTTGATCCCCTCCCCGGCGATCAGGAGCGATCCGCGCACGCCCTCGGCTTCGGCCAGGGCCTGCAAGGGTGCGATCAACGCGGCGGGGTCCGCAAAGCGGGTGAAATGATAGAGCGCGGCAACGGTAAACATGCGCGCTCTCCTAGACCCGCGGCGCCTTTCCCGCAAGCGAAAGGATGTCGCAGCGCTTTCCCTGCGCGGCCAGCGTTGACCTGCCGGGCGGCGGCCCCTACCGATAGGGAAACGGAAAGGCAGGCCCCCATGCACCCCCATACCCATGCGCTGATCGTCATCGACATGCAGAACGATTTTTGCCCCGGCGGCGCGCTGGCGGTGGCGGGCGGCGATGCGATCGTGGCGCAGATCAATGCGCTGATGGCGGATTTCCCGGTGGTGGTGCTGACGCAGGACTGGCATCCGGCGGATCACAGTTCCTTCGCGGTGAACCACCCCGGCGCGGCCGCTTTCACGCAGATCGAGATGCCCTATGGCCCGCAAACGCTCTGGCCCGCGCATTGCCTGCAAGGGACGGATGGCGCGGCCTTTCACCCGGATCTGGTGACCACCCCCGCCGATCTGGTGATCCGCAAGGGCATGAACCCCGCCATCGACAGCTATTCGGCGTTTTTCGAGAATGACCACACCACTTCCACCGGCCTCGCCGGGTATCTGCGCGACCGCGGCGTGACCGCGCTGACCTTTACCGGCCTCGCGCTGGATTATTGCGTGGCCTGGTCGGCGATGGATGCCGCGCGCCTCGGCTTTGAGGTGACGGTGATCGAGGCGGCCTGCCGCGCGATTGACCTGGACGGCTCGCTGGCCAAGGCACGGGAGGCGATGCTTGCGGCGGGGGTAAGGCTCGGCTGATCCTGCCCCGCGCAGGCTTCGGCTTGCCAATCCCCGATCCGGCCTGCTTTAACCGTCAGGCCTGAGGAGACATAGACCATGGCCGATATTGCGACCCGCGTGCACAACCACAAATGGAAGATCGACCCGATCGTGCGCTCGCTGATCGACACCGATTTCTACAAACTGCTGATGTGTCAGTCGGTGTTCCGCAACCGCCCGGAAACGCAGGTGGAATTCAGCCTGATCAACCGCAGCAAGACCATCCGTCTGGCCGAGCTGATTGATGAGGGCGAGCTGCGCGAACAGCTTGACCATGTGCGCAGCCTGCGGCTGGCGCGCGGCGAGAGCACCTGGCTGCGCGGCAATATGTTTTACGGCAAGCGGCAGATGTTCCGCCCCGACTTCATGGAATGGTTCGAGGGGTTGCGCCTGCCCGCCTATCATCTGGAAAAACACGACGGGCAATATGAGCTGACCTTTGAGGGCAGCTGGCCCGAGGTGATGCTCTGGGAGATCCCCGCGCTCTCGATCCTGATGGAGCTGCGCAGCCGCGCGGTGCTGCGCGACATGGGGCGGTTTGAGCTGCAGGTGCTCTATGCCCGGGCGATGACCCGGCTCTGGGAAAAGATCGAGAGCCTGCGGACGATTCCCGGCCTGAAGATCGCCGATTTCGGCACAAGGCGGCGGCATGGGTTCCTCTGGCAGGATTGGTGCGTGCAGGCGATGATGGAGGGGCTGGGCAGCGCCTTCACCGGCACCTCGAACTGTCTGATCGCCATGCGGCGCGACATCGAGGCGATCGGCACCAATGCGCATGAGCTGCCGATGATCTATGCCGCACTGGCCGACAGCGATGCCGAGTTGCGCCAGGCCCCCTACCGGGTTCTGGCCGACTGGCAGGAAGAGCATGACGGCAATCTGCGCATCATTCTGCCCGACACCTATGGCACCGAGGGGTTCCTGGCGGGCGCGCCCGATTGGCTGGCGGGCTGGACCGGCATCCGCATCGACAGCGGCGATCCGGCCACTGGCGCCGAAACCGCGATCCGCTGGTGGCAATCGCGCGGCGAAGATCCGCGCGAAAAGCTGGTGATCTTTTCTGACGGGCTGGATGTGGCCGAGATCCACGCCCTGCATGCGCGTTTCGTGGGGCGGGTGAAGGTCAGCTTTGGCTGGGGCACCTTGCTGACGAATGACTTTCGCGGGCTGGTTGCCGGGGATGCGCTGGCGCCGTTCAGCCTTGTCTGCAAGGCGGTGGCGGCAGATGGCCGCCCCACGGTCAAACTCTCGGACAATCCGGAAAAGGCGATGGGCCCCGCCGATCAGATCGCGCGCTACAAACGGGTGTTTGGCGTTGGCGCGCAGGCGCACCGCGAGGTGATCGTCTGACGCCCCCGCCCCGCCGTTCCGCGAACGGTGCGGGCGGAAGCCTCCGGCGGGGATATTTGGGATCAGGCAAAGCCCGGGCGCGGGGTCAGGTGGTGATCGCGCGCAGGATCACAAAGATCAGCGCCGAGAGTGCGGCGGAGGCAGGCACGGTGATCACCCAGGCCGCCGCCACCGACATGAAATGCGACCGGCGCACCAGCTTGCGCCGGCGCCGCTCTTCCGGGGCGACGGGTTTCCCCTTGGACAGGCCCAGCGCGCGGGCGCGCCGCTCGGCATGCCATTCGCGGAAGAAGCCCACGCCAAAGATCGCGCCGACCGCGATATGGGTCGAGCTGACGGGCAGCCCCAGCCAGCTGGCCAGAATGACCGTCACCGCCGCCGAGAGCGCCACGCAATAGGCGCGCATCGGGTTGAGCTTGGTGATCTCGGACCCCACCAGCCGGATCAGCCGCGGCCCGAACAGCATCAGCCCCATCGAGATGCCCAGCGCGCCCATCAGCATCACCCAGCTGGGGATGTCGACCTTGGCGGCGATATCGCCCTCTTGCACCGCATGCACGATGGCCGCCAGCGGGCCGACCGCATTGGCCACATCATTCGCCCCATGCGCAAAGGAGAGCAGCGCCGCCGAGATCACCAGCGGCAGGGCAAAGAGTTTCTTCAGCGATTTCTTGCGGTTTTCAACGCCTTCGGACTGCCGCCGGATCATCGGCACCGAAAGCGCCCAGAACGCGAGGCCCGCCAAAAGCCCGATCAGCAGGCCGGTGCCCAGCGTGATATCAAAGATCTTTTTCAGGCCCTTGATCGCCAGATAGGTGGCAAAGGTTCCCGCCATGACGCCGATCAGCACCGGCACCCAAAGGCGCGCCGCCGCGATCTTGTCCTCGACATACATGATCCGCGCCTTGATGAAGGCGAGGCACGCCGCCGCGATCACCCCGCCCATCACCGGCGAGATCACCCAGCTTGCCGCGATTTGCGCAATGGCGGGCCAGTTCACGGCGCCAAAGCCTGCCGCCACGATCCCCGCGCCGACAACGCCGCCCACCACCGAATGCGTGGTCGAGACCGGTGCGCCCAGCATGGTGGCCAGGTTGATCCAGAGCGCCGCCGCCAAGAGCGAGGCCATCATCAGCCAGACGAAACTGGCCGCATCCGGCACCGCCGCCGGACTGACGATCCCGGAGGAGATGGTGCCCACCACATCGCCGCCCGCGAGCAGTGCCCCCGCCGTCTCGAACACCGCCGCAATCGCCAGCGCGCCGCCCATGGTCAGCGCATTGGCACCAACCGCAGGCCCCATGTTGTTGGCCACATCATTGGCGCCGATGTTCAGCGCCATATAGGCACCGATCGCCGCCGCCGCGATCACCAGAATGGCCCCCGGCTCGCCGCCCACAAAGGCCGTGGCCACGAGGGCAACCAGCACGATAAAGGCCAGCGCGATCCCCGGTGCCACCAGCGGCCGCGCCACGAAATGCGTCGCATCCTCCAGCTGCCCGATGCGGCTGAGGTCCTTATCGAGGGTTTTCCACTGGTTCACCGGCGGCTGGGCCATGTCGCGCCTCTGTCATCATTTCGTTACAGTTGCGGCGAGGTATCGGGTTTGCCCCAGCAAAACAACCTCATTTCAGGGGAAAGTGACTGTCTATTCCGGCAATCAGGCGTTTCAATCCGGGCTCACCCACCAGTGCCGCCGCCTCCTCCGGGCTGACCCAGCGCAATTTCCGCCGGCCCGCTTCGGGATGGTCCTCGCGCAGGCGTTTGACGGTCAGCGCAAAGACCTGCACCTCGCAATAAAGCGCCAAGCCGTTGTCGCGTTCCTTCATGTAATGGTAGCTGCCGAGCGCTTTGGGATGGATCGCGCCGTTCACCCCAGCCTCTTCCCAGGCCTCCTGCTGCGCGGCCGCGGCCAGGCTTTTGCCGCGCATCGGCCAGCCTTTGGGGATGATCCAGCGCCCGGTGCCCAGACTGGAAATCAGCAGCACCTCGGTTTGCCCGCGATTTTTGCGCAGACACAGCGCCCCCACCTGCAGATGCGGCGGCTTGTTGAACATCCGTGTCAGTTTTTGAAACATGCTACCCATTACATACCTCCCACGGCGGATCCGTCCAGAAAATGCCCGGCCAGTCTGACCGCCCGGCGCGTATAGAGCAATTGGCGCGGATCGTCTTGTGCCGCCCGGCTGGCGATCCAGCCGACCGAGGCGAAACAGCGCAACATCACGAAAAACGTCAGATCCTGCAGCGTCGGCGCAGGCTGCCCCCCGCCGCGCGCCGCGGTGTAACCCGCCAGCAGCGCCTCGGCGCGAGCGGTCAGGCCCGGCTCCTCCAGCCCCTGCACCAAGGCTGTGCCAAGGTCATAGAGCCGGTAGCCCATGCCACCATCGTCGAAATCGATCAACGCCAGACCCTCGGGGCCGACCAGAACATTCTCGCGCAGCAGATCGGCATGGATCGGGCCGTAGTCGGCCACGGTGGCCAGCCGTCTCTTGGCCGCCTCGCGCGCGGCGAGGATCTGCCCGCGCTCTGGCTCCGAAAAGCCCGGATGCTCCCAAAACCGCCCCCAGAGCGGTTCAGCGCCCAAAAGCCCCTCGGCATTCCACTGCGGGCGGTTCAGCACCAGCCCGTCGCTCGCCGTATGCATTCGTGCGGCCAGCGCACCCAGCGCCCGCATCTGCGCGGCCTGCACAGGGACCGGCTGCGGCAACGGCGTGTCGGCCCGCCCCAGCGCCACGCCCTCCAGCCAGGAGACGCAAGAGATCTGCCGGTCGCCCTCTTCATAAAGCCAACTGCCCTCCGGCCGGGCAATGGGCTGCGGCACCGGCACTCCGGCGCGGGTCAGATGCGTCATGAACTGCAATTCCGCCGCGATGCCCGCCGCCGATTGATAGCCGCGCCGGTGCAGCCGCAGCGCCGCGCGCCCCTGCGGCAGATCCACCTGAAACACCGTGTTCTCGCGCCGCGTCACCAGCCGCGCAGATCCCGCTCCGCCCCAGGCGCGCAGGGCGCGGTCGGCCATGTCCTGCGCTTCGGCGGGGGTTTCGCTCATGCGGGGATCTCCGCCAGAACCTGCGCCAGCTCCGCCACCGCGAAATCCATATCGGCGCGGGTGATCGGCATCGGCGGCCGCAGCTTCAGGATATGCTGCGCGCGACCCACACGGCCCAGGAGGACGCCGCGCGCGCGCATCGCCTCCACCACCCGGCCGCAGAACTCGCTGGCCGGTTGCCCGTCCCGCGCGAATTCCACCGCAAAGAACAGGCCGCGCCCGCGCACATCGGCAATCAGCGGATGCGAGAGCTGCTGCATCAGGCCCAGCGCATGGGCCCCGACATCGGCGGCATTCGCCACCAGCCCCTCGGCCTCCAGTGCCTCCAGCGTCGCCAAAGCGGCGGCACAAGACACCGGATTGCCGCCAAAGGTGTTGAAATAGCCAAACGCAGTGCGAAAGGCCGCCATGATATCAGGCCGCGTCACCACGGCCCCCACCGGATGCCCATTGGCCATCGGCTTGCCCAAAGTCACCACATCGGGCGCAAAACCCAAATGCTCATGCCCCCACCAGTGGCGGCCAAGGCGGCCAAAACCCGGCTGCACCTCATCACACAGGATCAGCCCGCCCGCCCGGCGCACCACCTCAACGGTCGGATCAAGGAACCCCGGCCCCACCTCGGGCAGCCCCTCATTGGCGAAGGCGGGGCAAAGCATCAGCCCGGCAAAGCCATGGCCCGATGCCTCCAGCTCTGCAATCGCTTGCGCCACACCCTCGGCAAAGGCCTGTGGCTGCGCGGCCAGACTGCCGCCCAGCGGCGCGAGGCTGTCGGGGGCGGGCACCCGGCGGATATGGCCCGGCCATCCGCCGATCGGCGGGCGGCGGGTCGAGAGATGCGCCACCGCCGTCGTATTGCCGTGATAGGTGTTGTCGGTGGCGATAAAGCCGGTTTTGCCGGTCACCGCCTGTGCCATGCGCAATGCGATGTCATTCGCCTCAGAGCCGGTGCAGACCATGATCAACTGGCTGAGATCATGGCCGAATTTCGCCACCAGCCGCTCGCCATAGTTCAGGATGCCCTCATGCAGATAGCGGGTATGGGTGTTCAGCCGCGCCGCCTGCTCCGCAATGGCCGCCACCACGGCGGGATGGCAATGGCCCAGATGCGGCACGTTGTTGTAGCAATCGAGATAGCGCCGCCCCGAAGCATCCCAGAGCCAGACGCCCTCTCCCCGCACGATATGCACCGGATCGTCGTAGAAGGTGGGAACATTCGGCCCCAAAAGCCGCGCGCGCCGCGCGATCAGATCACTCGTCATCATCCACTTTCCCGCGCAGCGATTTCACCGTGCCGCGCACGGATTTCGCCTGCAACCGCCGCCGCTGACTGCCCAAGGTGGGCTTGGTCGCGATCCGGCGTTTCGGCGCCACCAGCGCCGCCTGCACCAGCTCGACCAGTCGCTGGCGCGCCAATTCGCGGTTGCGCGCCTGAGAGCGGGTCTCTTCTGCCCGGATCAGGATTGCGCCATCCAGCGTCCAGCGCCGCCCGGCCAGCCGCTTCAGCCGCGCCTTGACCGCGGGCGGCAGATGCGGCGAGCGTTCGGCCTCAAACCGCAGCTCGACCGCCGTCTCCACCTTGTTCACATTCTGCCCGCCCGGCCCCTGAGAGCGGGTGAAATTCTCGCTCATCTCCCAATCGGCGAGATGGATGGTGTCGGAAATCCTGAGCATGGGCGACCGGGTGGTCCTTTGGGACGAAAGGGCAGCTGCGGCCCGAAAGGCAGGGGCGCGCAAAAGGAGTGCCGGGCGGCGACAAACGCGGGATGGTGCGGCGCTGGCCTGCCCGACGGGGCGCATGACAGGTAACATTCGGGGCGCAACAATCCAGTGGCGGCCCGACATTCTGGCAAAATCCCGCCGCGCGAAAGGGTCAGCCAGGGCGGCCGCCCGTTGCGCAGAAAGGGCCGCTCTTACGAGCGGCCCCCGAGATCTACGGAGATGGTCCGGTTAGGGGTCTGGCGATCCACCGGCCCAGTTGAAGTTCAGAACCTTCGGGACTGCCCTCAGGTCACGGCCCCTCCAACTGTCCCGAAACCTGTCTCCAATATCACTCTAGACACTGGACCACCTCCTTTCAATGCGTTGCCGTTATAAGCAAGCCTGACACAGATTTTGTGGTTGTCAAAACTTTTTACGCAACGGCTTGCTCAAGTTTTATGTGAGCTTTGCAATCCGCCGTGAAACAATCACCCGGAAGGGCACAAGTGCCACCAAAGCGAGCAAAAGTTTGACCGACCAGTCCGCAAAGGCCAGCGAGACCCACAAAGGCACCGCCGGACCCTGCCCCAAAAGCGGCAAAACCTCGTTCGCCCAGGCGACATCGGCGCCGGGATCAAGGAAGCTCAGCGGCGCGGCAAAGGCGGTGCTGAAGAAGATCGTGGTGTCGAGCGTGGCGCCGATCAGGGTGGAGATCAGCGGTGCCTGCCACCAGCCCGCCTTGCGGTAGCGGTTGAACACGGTGACATCAGTCAGCTGCGCGCAGAGGAAGGCGAGGCCAGAGCCCAGCGCCACCCGGAAACTGACCAGCGGGCCGAATTCGCCGATGATCTGGCTGCCGATCAGCGAGCAGATCAGCCCGACGACAAAGCCCGCCAGCACCACGCGCCGCGCCGCTGCGGGCCCTTGCAGGCGGTTGGTCAGATCGGTGACGAGGAAGGCGAAAGGATAGGTGAAGGCCCCATAGGTCAGCCATTGGCCAAACAGGTACTGCACGAGGATGTTCGAAGCCACCACGATGGCGGCCATGGCAAGGATGCCAAGGAGGTAGCGGGTCATTGGTTCAATTTCCGTTTTGGCAAGGTGCGGCACTTGGCCCGCGACCATCGCGGGCAGCGGCGCGCATACGCCCTTCGCCCCCCTCACGTCAAGCGTTTCGCAAACGCCACGCCGTTCAGGCGCGGAAGGTCACGGCGCCGGAATGCTGAACTCCACCAGCTGCGTCTGCTGGAAGAACATGAAATTGTCGTCCGATACCATGGTCAGCCGGATCGCGCCCGAGGCATCGCGCCAGACCGAGATCCCTTCAAGATTGTCGAAATCGCCGGTTTGGGTTTGCAGCACCAGTTCCGGCGCACTGATGCCTTTGACGGTCAGATCATACCGCTGCACCCGGCTGGAAAACCCGGAGATGCCGTGAAACCAGCGCTGCAACACATACAACCGGCCATCCGGTCCGAAATCCGCCCCAACCGTCAGGAATTGTCCGTCGCGCGGCAGGTTGAAGGGCTGATCCCATTTCCCGCCCTTGAACCGATAGACCGGAAACGGCTTGCCCGGTTTGCCGGAATCCTCGGGCATCGTGTAGAGCGCGCCATCAGGTCCGATCGCCAGCGCCTCGAGCGAGGCATTGCTCGCAAAGGCTTTGAACGCCTTGGGGACCGGCAGCTCCGTCGCCACCCCGCCCGGCGTTTGGTAGCGCATCACCCGGGAGCGCCCCTCGAAAGAGATGAAGATCGTGCCATCGGGGGCCACGGCCAGGCCTTCGGTATCGCCGGAATTGACGGTCAGTATTTTGCCGTTCTTGTCGTGGAGCAGGCTGGATTCCGAGACATCCACCCCGTTGATCAGCCCGTCCGCATCCCGGCGGATTTGCCCCCGCCACAGCTGCGCGCGGTCGGACAAGACGGTCATCCCGGTGCCCGCATCGTCAATCTCCAGCCCGGAGAACCCGCCAAAGCCCGGCCCCTTCGCGCGCCAGACATAGGTGCCCAGATAGCGCGCGATCCCCGGGGTTTGCGTTGCCGGTATCTGCGCGGCCGCCGGAACCGCCCCCGAGGCCGCCTGGGCCTGCGCAGGGCGGTGCGACGGCAGCAGTGTCAGCATCAGGACGGCGAGTGCCGCCGCGCTCAGCGCGACGCGAGGACGTTGGCGCATTGGGCGGGCAAATCAGAGAGGATGAAGGTTTTCGTCGTGCGCGGCGCCGGTCCCGCCGGTCTTTTCGCGGGTTTGGTGGGTTTGGGCGGGTTGCGCAGCTCTTCCAGATAGGTGGTCACCCACCAGTTCAGCGTGTCATCGCAGCCCGATCCGCCCTTGGAGAGCTCCGACACCGTCGGGGTCTGCGTCTCGCAATAGCGCGCGCCTGCGGGGCATTTCAGCCGCACATGAAAATGCTCGTTATGCGAAAAATACGGCCGGATCTTTTGCAGCCATGCCGCATCCTGCGGTTTCGACTTCAGGCACATGTCGATCTTGACGGCGGCGGCCACAAAGATGCGGTCCACCCGCGGGTCCGAGGCGGCGGCCTGCAACAGTGCCGCATGCGCCGGGGTCCAATTGCCGTTCACCCGCGTCTGATCGTTGGTGCGCACCGAAATCGACGAGATCTTCTCGCGCTCGCCCGCCGACAGGTTCACCCGTTTCGGCGGCAGCATCCAGATGTCCGCATCCAGCCCGATCTGATGGCTCGCGTGCCCGCCGGTCATCGGCCCGCCGCGCGGCTGGCTGATGTCGCCGATGTAAAGCCCGGCCCAGCCCACTTTGGTCGCCGCCACCGAGAGGTCTTCGAGATAGGAGATCATCTCGGGCTGCCCCCAGTTGCGGTTACGCGAGAGGCGCATCGCCTGCCAGGTCGGCCCGGTCTCGGGCAATTGCACCAGCCCCGCCGCGCAGCCCCGCGCATAGGTGCCGATCGGCTCGGATTGTTGCTGGCTGGGGCGGTTGGCCGCGCCAAACAGGCTGCGCGCCAAAGGCTCGGCCTGCGCGGCCGGGCTGAGCGGGAGCGCGAGGACGATAAGGGCTGCGACGTGCAACCAGCGGCGGGCAGGCAGGTATGGGATCACGGGCGGGGCTCTCCTTTCGGGTTCACCCATGCTAACAACACGATGCCCATGAGGAACAGCCCGATCAGCGGGGTGATGCCGATCTGTTGATCGCGGCTCAGCGTGGTGGCCAGCGTGATCAGCCCGGGCGCAAGGAAAGCGGTGGCCTTGCCGGTGAAAGCAAAGAGGCCGAAGGTTTCCGCCGCCCGCTCGGGGCTGGTGTGGCGCACGACAAGGGTGCGGCTGGCGGCCTGCACGGTGCCCCCCGCGCCGCCGATCAGCGCGCCGCAGAGGTAAAAGATCAGGTCAGGCAGGGACGAGCCCGGCGCCAGCGGCAGGCCAAACAGGCTCTCGCGGTTCATCCCCACCACCACGAGGCAGACGCCGATCAGCACCAGAACCGAGCCGGTGATCACCGGTTTCGGGCCAAACCGCGCATCCAGCCGCCCGCCCCACCAGCTGGCCAGCGTCGCGGTCACCGCCCCCAGAATGCCAAAGAGGCCGATCTGCGGCGTGCTCCAGCCCAGCACGCCGTAAGCATAGACACCGCCAAAGCTGAACAGCCCGTTCAGCGCATCGCGGTAAAACATCGACGACAAGAGGTAGTTGCGCAACGAGCGCCGCCGCGCCAGCCCCAGCACCGAGGCCCAGAGCCCCTTCAGCGCGGCCATCGGCGGCACCCGGTCAGCGGCGGCGCGTTGCGGCTCTTTCACCCATAAAAAGAAGGGGATCATGAAGAGGATGTACCACAGGGCCGTCAGCGGCCCGACAAAGCGCGTGCCCTGCATGGTCGTGGCATCCAGAAGGCCAAAGCCGGGCGTCAGCCCCGCCAGGGTGCGCCCGCTGTCGCCGCTTTCGGCCAGAAACACCAGCGTCAGGATCAGCGAGACGACGCCCCCCAGATAGCCAAAGGCAAATCCCGACCCGGAAAGCGCGCCGATCTCTTCTTCGCTGCCCAGTCCGGGCAAAAGCGCATTGGTGAAGGTGGTGGCGAATTCCATCCCGATCAGGCCAATGCCGAACAGTGCCACGGCGGGGGTGAGGAAATCGCCCGCCGGCGTCAGATACCACAGCCCGCCCGCGCCGAGCACATAAAGGAGCGAAAACGCCCAGATCCAGACCATCCGCCGCCCTGAACCATCGGCAATCGCCCCCAGAACCGGCGACAGGACGGCGATCAGCAGGCCCGAAATGGTCAGCCCGGTGCCCCAGAGCGCCTGGGCGCTGGCCCGCGCCGCCTCGCCCTCCGCCCCGGCGGCCATGTAATGCTGTGTGGCGACATGGGCGAAATAGGGGCCGAAGATGAAGGTGAGCAACAGCGTGCTGTAAGGCTGGCTGGCCCAGTCAAAGAAATACCAGCCCCAGATGCGTTTTCGTGCCGAAATGCTCATGACTGCCCCATCTGCCCCGCGTTGCGGCTTGGCCTTCGTGCGGCCCGCGCTTGCGGCGATCAAGCCCGAAACCCCCGGAAGGTGCAAGCAAGGAGCGTCCGGCACGGCACGGCGCAGACCGAGGCGCGGCACGGGCGCGACAGTTTGCTCCCGCCGCACCACGTCCGGGCAGGAGTGCGGCATCCGCAGACGCCGCACGCTCCGGCGCGGGGTGACCGGGATCCATGAGGGGGATCCATAAAGGGATCAGGAACCGGCCGGATCAGAATTCCGGCGGCCAGGGCCGGGTGGCATCTGCCGCAATCCAGGCCTGCACCCACTCGGGCAGCACCGGGCTGGTCGTCTCCTGCCCCATTGCCGTCAACACCTCGGCGGGCGGCACGATCCCCCGCGCCGAGGTCACCGCGCCACGGATCAGGATATGGCTGGAACATTCACCGCCCCGCCACATCGCCTGCTCCATATAGAGAAAGCGCTGGTCCCAGCCGATGCAGCGCGTGCGCATCTCAAAGCGCTGAAAGGCGGTGACCCGGCGGCGGTAGCGCGTTGAATTGCCCGCCACGGCAATGCCCCAGCGGTTCGCCCGCAAGGCCTGCGCCAGCCCCGTGCGCTGCGCCAGAGGCACCCGCCCGAGATCATAGAGCGTCAGCGTGCGGCCGTTGTTCAGCTCCATCCAGGGGTCAATGTCCCAGGGCCAGCAGATGTGCTGGCTGACATGGGTGCCGGTGATCGGCAGCGCCGGGGCGTTGCGAAACGTCAGCACGGCCTTGAGCAGGCGGGCATAGGGATACATCGGCACCTCCGGGATTTTGGGCTCCCCCGGCCTGCCCCCGCTGCGGCGCGGCGTCAAGCCAAACGCTGCGGCATCTGGCGCTGACCTCCCCCCTCAGGCCCCGGGGACGCCGGCGCCGGGCCGGCCCGCGCGCCTGCACCCTATCCCCCACGGGCCGTCCCCTCGCCCCGCCGTCCTGACCGATCCCCCCCATTCAGACCCTTCGTTCCCCCGGCGCTTCGCCCCTCGCCTCCCCCTCCCGGGGCGCTCTGGCCGCCGCGGGGCAGGATGTCACACCGGAACGCGCCCCATCGGCTCACCATGTTCCCCGCCCTGTCTTGCATGCAGGCCCCCCTTGTCTTACCTGTGTGCCGACCCTTTAGCGGAGAACACCACATGGGAATGCTCTATGATGCCCTCGATCTGATCCTGAACGCCGTTTGGTTCGTCATGATCGTGCAGATCATCATGAGCTGGCTGATCAGTTTTCAGGTCCTGAACCTGCGGCAGCCGATGGTCGCGCAGATCTGGTACAGCCTGAACCGCCTGCTGGACCCGCTCTATGCGCCCTTCCGCCGGTTCCTGCCGCAGACCGGGGGCCTTGATCTGGCGCCTTTGGCCTGTTTCATCATCCTGATCGTGTTGCAAAACGCCCTGCACCGCAACGCCTACCTCTTCTTCTGAGCCGATGCCGGAGGCCGCTGCCCCCGCATTGACGCCGCCGGTGTCCGACCCCGCGCAGCATCTGGCGCGGGTTTTCGGCTTTTCCGGCTTTCGCCCCGGTCAGGAAGAGATCGTGCGCGCCGTGCTTGCCGGGCGCAACGCGCTGGCGATCATGCCGACGGGCGGGGGCAAATCGCTCTGCTACCAGCTGCCCGCGCTCTGCCGGGATGGGGTGACGGTGGTCATCTCTCCCCTCATCGCGCTAATGCGGGATCAGGTGCGCAGCTTGCGCGAGGCGGGGGTTGAGGCGGGCGCGCTGACCTCGGGCAATACCGAGGAAGAGACCGAGGAGGTGTTTCAGGCACTCGACGAGGGGCGACTGAAACTTCTCTATATGGCGCCGGAACGGCTGGCCTCGGGCAATACGATCGGCCTGCTGCGGCGGGTGAACACCGTCGCCATCGCAGTGGATGAGGCGCATTGCGTCAGCCAATGGGGCCATGACTTCCGCCCCGACTACCTGCGCATCGGTGAATTGCGCCGGGCGCTGAACGTGCCGCTGGCCGCCTTTACCGCCACGGCGGATGAAGAGACGCGGGGCGAGATCATCACCCGGCTCTTTGACGGTCAGGCCCCCGACACCTTTCTGCGCGGCTTTGACCGGCCCAACATCCACCTTGCCTTTGAGCCAAAGGACCAGCCCCGGCGGCAGATCCTGGATTTCGCCGCCGCGCGCCGGGGGCAATCGGGCATCGTCTATTGCGCCACCCGCGCCAAGACCGAAACCCTGGCCCAGGCTTTGCGCGAAGAGGGGCATTCCGCCTGCCATTACCACGGCGGCATGGAGGCCGATGACCGCCGCGAGGTGGAGGTGCGGTTTCAGCGCGAAGACGGGCTGATCGTGGTGGCCACCGTCGCCTTTGGCATGGGCATCGACAAACCCGATATCCGCTGGGTGGCGCATGCCGATCTGCCCAAAAGCATCGAGGCCTATTATCAGGAAATCGGCCGCGCGGGCCGCGATGGTGCCCCCGCCGAAACCATGACCCTTTACGGCGCCGATGACATCCGTCTGCGCCGCGCGCAGGTCGATGAGGGGATCGCCCCGTCTGAGCGCAAACAGGCCGACCATGCGCGGCTGAACGCGCTTCTGGGGCTGGCCGAGGCCACCGCCTGCCGCCGCCAACGTCTTTTGGGCTATTTCGGCGAGGCGAGTGAGCCTTGCGGCCATTGCGATCTCTGCACCAACCCGCCCGAGCTGTTTGACGCCACCGATGCGGTGCGCAAGGCGCTCTCGGCGGCGCTGCGCACCGAGGAAAGCTTTGGCGCCGGGCATCTGATCGACATTCTGATGGGCAATGCGACGGAAAAGGTGAAAAGCCGCTTTCACGATGCGCTGCCAACTTTTGGCGTGGGGCGTGACCTGTCCAAGGCGCAGTGGCAGGCGGTGTTCCGGCAGATGATGGGGCATGATCTGATCCGCCCCGATACCGAGCGGCACGGCGCGCTGGTGATGACACGGGCGGCGCATCCGATCCTGAAGGGGCTGGAAAAGATCACCCTGCGCCGTGATCTGGTGCGCAAGGCGGTGGCCCGCCCGGTGGTGCGGGCGCTGGTCTCGGACGAGGACGCGCCGCTCCTCTCGGCGCTGAAGGCCAAACGCCGGGCGCTGGCCGAGGCGGCGCGGGTGCCCGCCTATGTGATTTTCCCCGACCGCACGCTGATCGAAATGGCCGAGACCCGGCCGCAGTCGATGGATCAGATGGCGCGGGTCAGCGGGGTCGGCGCGAAAAAGCTGGAAAGCTATGGCGCGGCTTTCCTGGAGGTGATCTCGGGCGCGCTGACCGAGCCGATGCATCCGGCGCGGCGCAAACTGGCCGGACGCGATGCGGGGGCATTGTTTGATGAGCTGCATGCGGCGCAATTGCGGCTGGTACGCGGCGAGGACGGGCATGACCGCTATCTGAACTGCAGCGCGGCGACACTGAAACAAATTGCCGAAATACGCCCGCGCACCCGCGAACATCTGGCGCGGATGGGTGGCATGGGCGAGGCCAAGGTCGAGCGCTTCGCCGATGCCTTTCTGGCCCTGATCGCGGAAATGGACGGCTAGTCGCCCCGGGGGATGGGGCGCTACTGCGCCGCCACGTCGGATTCGGGCACGGCGGGGCGAGCTTCTTCCGGGCAATGATCGCGGATCATCTCGGTGATCGCCGTCTTGCGCAACGGCTTGGTCAGATAATGGTCGACCCCGGCGGCAAAGATCGAGTCACTGTCGCCCTCCATCGCATGCGCGGTCAGCGCCACGATCGGCGTGCGCGGCACTTTGCGCTCGGCCTCGTGCTGGCGGATCGTGCGGGTCGCCTCGCGTCCGTCCATTTCGGGCATCGAAATGTCCATGAACACCAGATCCGGGGTAAAGCTCTGCCACATCTCGACCGCCTCGCGGCCATTGTTGGCAAATTGCAGGTCGATGTCGAAATCCTTGACCATCTTGCGAAACACCAGCTGGTTGGTGCGGTTGTCCTCGGCGGCGAGCACGCGCATCTGCCGGCTGAGCACCACGGGCGGGGCCACCGGCACCACCTCGGCCACCTCCATCTGCGGATAGGACAGGCTTTGCAGCGCGCGGAACAGATCCGAGCGCAGCACCGGCTTTTCCAACAGCCCCGCCAATTCGCCGCGCATCGGCGACAAGGCCGCATCTGCCACATTCGAGGTCAGAAGCAGGATCGGCAGCGTCACCCCCCGCTCGCGCAGTTTGGCCGCGAATTGCAGACCGTTCATATCGGCCATCAGATGGTCGGTCAGCACCACGTCGAATGTGCCGCCCTCATCCATCGCCTGTAGCGCCTCGGCACCCGAACGGCAAAGCGTGACCTGCAACCCATAGGTCTGCAATTGCCGCTCAAGGATCACCCGGTTGATCAGCAGATCATCCACGACCAGCGCACATTTCAGCGTCACCGGGCGTTTTTCCGGTACCTGCGCCGCATCGGGTTCGGCCGCGGGCAGCACCACCTTGAACCCAAAGCACGACCCTTTGCCAAACTCGCTGTCGACCCAGACCGATCCGTCCATCAGGTTGATCAGCTGCTGGGTGATCGCAAGCCCCAGCCCGGTGCCCTCAAACTTGCGGTTGCTTTCGCTTTCCACCTGATTGAACTCACCAAAGACATGTTCGACATATTCCGGCTTGATGCCGATGCCGGTGTCCTCGATCGTCACATGCAGCTCATATTGGCCGCCGTCGCCCTCAAAGCCGACGACGCGGGCCATCACATGCCCTTCGGCGGTGAATTTCACCGCATTGCCGATGAGATTGGTCAGCACCTGCCGCATCCGGCCCGGATCGGCGATAAAGCGGGTGGGCAGGAAGAGGTCGTAATCGACCAGCATCTTCAGCCCCTTGTCCTTGGCCGAAGGCTGCAGGAGCACCATCACCTCGTGCAGGCAGCGCTCAAGGTCAAAGACCTCCGGGTAAAGCCGCAGCTTTTCCGCCTCGATCTTGGAGTAGTCGAGCACGTCATTGATGATGGTCAACAGCGCCTCGCCCGAGGATTTGATCGTCTCGGCAAACAGGCGCTGATCCTCGGTCAGCGAGGTTTCACACAAAAGCTCCGCCATGCCCACCACGCCATTCATCGGCGTGCGGATCTCATGGCTCATATTGGCGAGGAAGGCGGATTTCGCGCGGTTGGCGCTTTCGGCCCGGGCGCGGGCCTCTTCCAGTTCGGCCTCGCGGCGTTTGGTGCGGGTGATGTCCTGCGCCAGACACACAAGGTCACCATCCGCGCCCCAGCGGTCGATCAGCTTCACATAGCGCCCGCTCGACAGCGTCAGCTCATAGGGCTCGATCGTGTCGCGGCGAATCCGCTCGATCATCTCATGGTGCCAATCCAGCGGATCGCGGCCATCAAGGTCGATCATCCCGTGTTTCGCCGCCACCTTCAGCACCGCGTCATAGCTGACCCCCGGCACCACAGCGATTTCGCCCTTGAAAAACGACAGATAGGATTTGTTCGCCACCACCAGCCGCAACTGGGTGTCAAATACCGCAAAGCCGTCGCGGATCGTCTCCAGCGCCTCCCACAGGCGGCGCTGCGCGATAACGGCCGCCGAATTGGCGCGCTCGAGATCCACCCGCACCTTGGAGTTTTCGCCCTTCAGCGATTCGGCCTCATTGCGGGCGCGTTCCAGACCGTGCCGCTGGGCGACAATCTGATCTGACAGGGCACGCGCATGCAGGGCCAATTTCTCATTCGCGGCAAAAAGCTCGCGCTTTTTCTGCTCGAGAAGCCGTTCCGCCGCCAGGCGCGCCCGGCGTTCCTGCGCCAGTTTTTCGGTGATGCTCGTCTGCATCGGCGGAATCCGTCCCTGTAAGGTCTTCGCCCCCACCATGACCATTCACGATGAATGAAGCCTTAAGCCCTTAACCCTGTTTTGCGCAAAAGCACGCAGGACCGGCGCCGTGTTGCCCGCCGTGTGTTGGCGCGGCGCACACCGCTTGCCAGCCCCTCGCACAGATGCGACGCTGGGCCATTGCCATCCCGGGGGGCCCATGATGCGCGCGCTTTATTCTGCCGCTTTTTTTAGCACGATCCTGATCTTATCACCTTTTGCCGCCACACAAGTGCGGGCAGACGAATCATTCCTGCCCGCGAAGCGGCTGGTTTACACCGACAATCTGGATCTGCAGGGCCGCGATCTGGCTCAGCTGTTCGACAGCAGCCGCGAAGAATGCGAAGCCGCCTGCCTGTCCAACACCGCCTGCGAGGCGCTGACCTTCAACAGCCGCTCCAATTCGTGCTTCCCGAAGGCGGGCGTCACCGGCGGCGCCCCCTATCAGGGCGCGCTCTCGGCCCGCGTGGCGGTGACACCCGCCAAGGTGCTGACCCGGGGTGCCGCCCGCGCGGCGACGCTGGACGTCCTTCAATCGGGCAGCCTTGAGGCCGCGCGCGATCTGGCCGCCAGCATCGGCAGCGATCATATCGCCGGCGACAACAGCGCCGAAGAGCTGACCGCCGCCGCGCAATCGGCGCTCCGCGCGGGGGACACGCTGCAGGCCCAGCGCCTGACCGGTGCCGCCGTCAGCGTGACCGATGGCGCGGATCAGTGGCTGGACTATGCCCGGCTGACACTGCGGCTGCCGCAGCAGGTGATGGGGTCTTATGAGGCGGGCAACCGCGCCCTCTCGGCCGCGATCAACGGCTATCTGCGCGGCCCGAATGACGCGAGCGCCGCCGAGGCATTGCTGGTGATGAGCACCGCGCTGGAGCAGCTCGACCGGGGCCGCGAAATGGTGCCGGTGCTGCGTCTGGCCACGGGCCTTTCCCCGCGTGAGGACATTGCCGCGGCCCTGGAAACCGCCATCGGCAAATACGGCTTTCACCTGACCGAGAACTCGGTGGAAAGCGATCTGGCCAATCCCCGCATCTGTGCGGCCTTCTCAGAGGATCTGGCGAAGACCGGCGTGGATTACGCCAGTTTCGTGAAACTGCCCGAGACCGGCCTGTCGGTCGAACCCGAAGGCGCGCAGATCTGCGTGGCGGGGCTGACCCATGGCCAGCGCTATCAGATCACCTTCCGCGAAGGGCTGCCCTCGGCCACGGGCGAGGCGCTGGCCAAAGACACCAATGTCACCGCCTATGTCCGTGACCGCAGCCCCGCTGTGCGCTTTCCGGGCCGGGCCTATATCCTGCCGCGCGCCAAGGATGCGGGCCTGCCGGTTGAGACGGTGAATGCCGATCACCTCGACCTGCGCCTGTTGCGGATCTCGGACCGCAATCTGGTGGAAAGTCTGCGGCAGGATTATTTCGCCCGCTCGCTGGATGCCTGGTCGACGCAGGATCTGGCCGATAACCTCACGCAAGTGGTCTGGACCGGCAGCGCCGATGTGACGAGCGTGGTCAACCGCGACGTGACCACCCGCCTGCCGGTGCAAGATGTGACGGGCGCCTTGGGGCCGGGCATCTATGTGCTGGAGGCCACCATTCCCGGCAAGGACCCCTATGACATTCCCCCGGCTTTGCAATGGTTTGCCATCTCGGATCTCGGCCTCAGCACCTATTGGGGCACCGATGGTCTGACCGTCGCCGTGCGCGGCCTCTCGGATGTGGCCGCACGCCCGGGCGTGACGGTGACGCTGGTCAGCCGCGCCAATGCGGTGCTGGCGAGCGCGCAGACCGATGCTGACGGCATCGCGCATTTCGACGCCGGGCTGACCCGGGGCCAGAATGGCGCCGCCCCCGCGCTGGTCACCGCCGCCCTAGGCACGGGGCCCGAGGAGGACATGTCCTTCCTCTCGCTGACCGACCCGGAATTTGACCTCTCCGACCGCGGGGTTGAAGGGCGCGCGCCTGCCCCGGCGATTGATGTCTTTGCCGCGACCGACCGCGGTGCCTATCGCGCGGGCGAGGTGATCCATGCGACGCTTCTGGCGCGTGACAGCGCGGCCCAGGCGCTGCCCGGTGTGCCGCTGACCGCCGTGCTGGTGCGCCCGGACGGGGTGGAATATGCCCGCACTCTGGCCGAGGATCAGGGCGCGGGCGGCGCCACCGTCGCCTTCCCCCTCTCGGGCGGCGTGCCGCGCGGCACCTGGCGGCTGGATGTCTATGCCGATCCGAAAGCGGCGGCGCTCACCTCGCAACGGCTGCTGGTCGAGGATTTCCTGCCCGAGCGGATTGATTTCGCGCTGCAGATCCCCGAGGGGCCGCTGGCGCTCGACAACCTCCCCACCATCATGCTCGACGCCCGCTATCTCTTTGGCGCACCGGGAGCCGATCTCGGGGTGGAGGGCGATCTGCGCCTCAGCACAGCCAGCGCCCTGCCCGGTTATGCGGGCTATCGCTTTGGCCGCTATGACGAGGATGACACCCCCTATTACGACAGCCTCGGCGCCGAGTTGACCGATGCCGCGGGCCATGCCGAGATTTACCCGCCCAGCCCCGACCTCTCGCAACAAACCCCGCGCCCGCTGATGGCCGATTTCACCCTGCGCGTCCGCGAAGGCTCGGGCCGTCCGGTCGAGCGGCGCGAAAGCCGGGTGGTGCTGCCCGCGACGCCGGTGATCGGCATCCGGCCGCTCTTTGCCGATGATGCACTGCCGCAAAACAGCGATGCCGGGTTTGAGCTGCAGGCGATTGGCCCCGATGCGCAGCCCGCGCCGATGCAGGTGCATTGGGTGATCAACAAGATCGAAACCCGCTATCAATGGTACTCTCTCTATGGGTCATGGAACTGGGAGGCGGTGACCAGCCGTAGCCGCGTGGCCGAGGGCGATGCGACCTTGGGCGCGGCCCCGGCAAAAATCTCTGCCCGCACCGATTGGGGGCAATATGAGCTGGTGGTGGAGGGCCCCGGCCTTGCCGCCGCCGCGATGCAGTTCGAGGCGGGCTGGTACGCCCCGGCGGGCGCGCTGGAAAGCCCGGACCGCCTCTCGCTCTCGCTCGATAAGCCGGGCTATCGGGCGGGCGATGTGGCGCATCTGCGCATCGTGCCCGAGGCAGATGGCGTGGCCCTGGTCTCGGTGCTGTCCAACCGGTTGATTTCGCTGAAATCGGTGCCGGTGACCAAGGGCGAGAATGTCATCGACCTGCCGGTGAGCGAGGAATGGGGCGCGGGGGCCTATGTCACCGCCTCGATGATCCGCGCCACCGATCAGATCGCGGGCGATAGCGCCGCGAGCGACCGCGTACCGGTGCGTGCGGTGGGCCTCGCCTATGCGACGGTCAACCCGGGCGACCGGGCGTTGCAGGCGGTGTTCGAGATGCCCGAGGCCTCTGACCCGCGCGCGGAAATGCCGGTGGCGCTGAAAGTGACCGGGGTGAAACCCGGCGAGACCGCGCATGTGGTGATTGCCGCCGTCGATCTTGGGATTCTCAATCTCACCGGGTTCAAGACGCCGGATCCGGTGGATCATTACTTCGGCCAGCGGCGTCTGGGCGTCGGGCTGCGCGACATCTACGGGCGGCTGATCGACGGGCGCTCCGGCGTCGAGGGGGTGATCCGCTCGGGCGGCGATGCCTCGAACGGGTTGAAAACCCAGGCACCACCGCCGACGGAGGAGCTGGTGGCCTATGTCTCGCCGCCGCTCACCGTGGATGCCGATGGCTATGCCCGCACCACATTCGACATGCCCGCCTTTAACGGCACCGTGCGGCTGGCGGCGCTGGTCTGGTCCGAAAGCGCGGTGGGCAAGGCCGAGAAGGACGTGCTGGTGCGCGATCCGGTGGTGCTGACCGCCAGCGCGCCGCGCTTCCTCGCCCCCGGCGACAGCGCACGCGTGCTCTTGGAATTCGCCTATGCCTCGGGGACGGCGGGCCGGATGGGGCTGGATGTCAGCTCGGACGGGCTCACCCTCGGGTCGCTGCCCTCGGGCTTTGATCTGGCCGAGGGGGCGCGCAAGGTGCTCTCGCTGCCGATCAGCGCAGGCAGTGCGGAGGGGATAGAGACCCTGCGCATCGCGCTGACCACGCCGGATGGCAAGCTCTTGGAAAAACAGCTGACCATCCCGGTTGAGGCGCTGGACCCGCCGGTGCAGCGGCAATCGCGGCTGGAACTGGCGGCCGGGCAAAGCCTGCCGCTCGACTCTGCGCTGTTTGAGGGGCTGCGGCCCGGCTCGGCCACGGTCACCGCCACGGTGGGGCCAATGGCGCGGTTTGACACCGGGGCGCTTTTGGCTGCGCTCGATGCCTACCCCTATGGCTGCACGGAACAAATCACCTCGAAAGCGCTGCCGCTTCTCTATCTCGCGGATGTGGCGGGGGCGATGGGGCTGGGCAGTCCCGCCGATCTGGATGACCGGATCAATCATGCGATCGAGGCGGTGCTGACCAATCAGGATGCCAGCGGCGCCTTTGGCCTCTGGTCGCCCGCCAGCGGCGATCTGTGGCTCGATTCCTATGTCTCCGACTTCCTCAGCCGGGCGCGCAAACAGGGCTATGCGGTGCCCGATATCGCCTTCCGCATGGCGATGGACAACCTGCGCAATCAGGTGAATTACGCCGCCGATTTCGACGCAGGCTCCAACGGCGGCGGTGCCGATCTGGCCTATGCGCTGATGGTGCTGGCGCGCGAAGGGGCGGCGGCCATCGGTGATCTGCGCTATTATGCCGATGTGAAAGGCGATGATTTCGCCACGCCGCTGGCGGCGGCGCAACTCGGCGCGGCACTGGCCTCTTACGGCGATCAGACACGGGCGGATGCGATGTTCACCCGCGCCGCGCGGATGATGAACGGCACCGGGCCGGATGACGCGCAGATCTGGCGCGCCGATTATGGCTCGGCGTTGCGCGACCGGGCGGGCGTGCTGGCGCTGGCGGTGGAATCCGGCTCTTCCGCGGTGGGGGTTGAGGCGGCGGGGAAATCGCTGGCGCAAAGCCTGCGCCCCGGTTCGATGTCGACGCAGGAGGCGACATGGGCGCTTCTGGCCACCCATGCGCTGATCGACCGGCCGGGGGCGGATGGCTTTACCCTGAACGGCCAGCCGATGTCCGGCCCCGTGGTCCGCGTCAGTGATACCGAGGCCGCCTCGGCCCCGGTGCTCCGCAATGGCAGCGGGCAAAGCACCTCTGTCACCCTCACCACGCTCGGCGTGCCCGAAGTGGCGGATCCGGCGGGCGGGCGCGGCTATACGATCAGCCGCCGCTACTATGACCTCGACGGGAGCGAGGTTGACCCGGCGCAACTGGCGCAGGGCACGCGGCTGGTCACGGTGATCGAGGTCACCCCGCATGGCGGCGGTGCCGCGCGGCTGATGGTGCAGGATCCGCTGCCCGCCGGGTTTGAGATCGACAACCCGAACCTGATCCGCGCGGGAGATCTGGCCTCGCTCGACTGGCTCGACGTGACGGATGCCGCCGAGATGACCGAGTTCCGGCAGGACCGGTTCCTCGCCGCGCTCAATTGGCGCTCGGATGATGCTTTCCGGCTGGCCTATATCATCCGCGCGGTGACGCCGGGCAGCTACCGGCATCCGGCGGCCACGGTCACCGACATGTACCGCCCCGACTGGCGGGCACAGACGGCAACCGAGAGCGTGGTGATCGAGTGACGCCATGCTGAGGCGCAGCGGCCTGATCTGGGCGGTGGTGGCGCTGACCGCGCTGGCCGCCGCCCGGGACGGCTTTGACGCCTGGGTGGCGGCGACCGATCTGCCGCCGCTGACCCCGGAGCTGGGGGTCGAGGTTGTCGCGCGTGACGGCAGCCTGTTGCGGGCGTTTCAGGTCAGTGACGGGCGCTGGCGGCTGGACCCCGGGCCGGTGGATCCGGGCTTTGTCGCCCTGCTCCTCGGCTATGAAGATCGGCGGTTTTACGACCATGCCGGGGTGGACCCCTGGGCGGTGCTGCGGGCCGGGGGGCAGGCGCTGCGCGCGGGGCACATCGTCTCGGGCGGCTCCACGCTGACCATGCAGGTCGCGCGGCTCCTCGAGGAGGGGCCGACCGGCAAGGTCAGCGGCAAGATCCGGCAGGCGCGGGTGGCGCTGGCGCTGGAGCGGCGCCTGTCGAAGCCGGAAATCCTGCAGCTCTATCTGGAACTTGCGCCCTATGGTGGCAATCTGGAGGGCGTGCGGGCCGCCAGCCTGGCCTATTTCGGCAAGGAGCCCCGTCGCCTGACCGAGGCGGAAGCGGCGCTGCTGGTGGCATTGCCGCAATCCCCTGAGGCGCGCCGCCCGGACCGCGCGCCCGAACTGGCCCGCGCCGCCCGTGACCGGGTGCTGGCGCTGATGGCCGCGCGCGGCGTGCTGGCGCCCGACCGGGTGCGCGCGGCGCAGAGCGAGGCGATCCCCAGCCGCCGCCGCGCCTTTCCCGCCCTCGCCCCGCATCTTGCGGCCCGGCTGATGCGGGCCAAACCGGGGGCGATCCGGATTGAGACGACGATTGACGCCGCCCTGCAACGCGCCGCCGAGCGCTTGGCGGCACGGGCGGTCAGCGGCCTCGCCGGTCAGGTCTCGGCCGGGATCGTGCTGGCCGATCACCAGACCGGCGAGATTCTGGCCGAGGTGGGGGCGGCGAACTGGCGTGACGGCGAGAGCGATGGCTTTGTCGATATGACGCAGGCGCTGCGTTCGCCCGGCTCTACCCTGAAACCATTTGTCTATGCGCTGGCCTTTGATGAGGGGTTAGCGCATCCCGAAACCCTGATCGAGGACCGCCCGATGGCCTTTGGCAGCTGGCGGCCGCAGAATTTCGACCGGCAGTTTCGCGGCACGATCACCATGCGGGAGGCGCTCTGGCAATCGCTGAACCTGCCGGTGGTGCAGCTGACGCAGGCGATTGGCCCGGCCCGGCTGCTGGCCACATTGCGCCGTGCGGGCGCGCGGGTGGTGCTGCCCGGCGGGCAGCCGGGGCTGGCGGTGGCTTTGGGGGGCCTCGGGATCAGCCTGGAGGATCTGGTGGCGGCCTATGCTGGCCTCGCGCGGCTGGGGCGGCCGATCACCCTTTCGGCGGAGCCCGGGTTGGCGCAGCCCCGCTCGGAGCCGCTGTTCAGCGCGGTCTCGGCCTGGCAGGTGATGGACATCCTCTCGGGGCTGACGCCGCCGCCGGGGGCCGCGCCCAACCGGCTGGCGTGGAAGACCGGCACTTCTTATGGCAACCGCGATGCGCTGGCGGTGGGGTTTGACGGGCGGCATGTGGCGGGCGTCTGGCTCGGGCGGCCGGATGGCACGCCGGTGCCCGGCGCCTTTGGCGGTGAACTCGCCGCGCCGATCCTGTTTGAACTGTTTGACCGGCTGAAGCGTGCGCCCGATCCGCTGCCACCGCCACCGCCCGCGACGCTGATGGTCGACAATCCGCATCTGCCGCAGCCCCTGCAGCGTTATCGCCCCCGCGATGCGGTCTTTGCCGAGACCGCCCCGGACGCGCCCGAGCTGACCTTTCCCCCCGATGGCGCCGAGGTCGAGGCACCGGGCGGCGCGTTGGCGGTGAAGCTGCGCGGCGGCACCCCGCCCTTCACCTGGCTGGCCGATGGCCGCCCGGTGGCGCTGGCGCTGCGGGCGCGTGAAACGGTGCTGCAGCTGCCGGGGCCGGGCTTTGTCGCCCTCTCGGTCA
Source organism: Phaeovulum sp. W22_SRMD_FR3 (assembly GCF_052113705.1). NCBI lineage: Bacteria > Pseudomonadati > Pseudomonadota > Alphaproteobacteria > Rhodobacterales > Paracoccaceae > Phaeovulum > Phaeovulum sp. W22_SRMD_FR3. Next base: position 116,459 of record NZ_JBGQOG010000010.1, read on the forward strand.
TTGACGCGAAAGGGCGCTCTGCCGGGGTGCAGTTGCGGCTGCGCTAGCGGTCAGAGCCGCTCGATCGCCAGCGCGATGCCCTGGCCGCCGCCGATGCACATGGTGACGAGCGCGCGGCGCCCGCCGGTACGCTCCAGCGCATGCAGCGCCTTCACCGTCAGGATCGCGCCGGTGGCGCCGACCGGATGGCCCAGCGCAATCGCGCCGCCATCGGGGTTGACCCGCGCCGGATCCATGCCCAAAGCCGCCGACACCGCCAAAGCCTGCGCGGCAAAAGCCTCATTCGATTCAATGAGATCAAAGTCAGATATTGTGAGGCCGATGCGCGCCAGAAGTGCTTCAACCGCCGGGACCGGGCCGATGCCCATCACCTCCGGCCGCACCCCGGCATGCGCATAGCCGAGAACACGTGCCCGGGGTTTCAGCCCCGCCGCCGCTGCCGCATCGGCCCGCGCCAGCACCAGCGCCGCCGCGCCGTCATTGATGCCCGAAGCATTGCCCGCCGTGACGCTGCCGCCCTTTTGAAAGACCGGGCGCAGGGCCGCCAAAGCCTCAGCGCTGGTGGCCTTCGGATGCTCATCCGTGTCGAAAACCACCTCGCCTTTGCGGGTTTTCAGCGTTACCGGCGCGATTTCGGCGCGAAAATGCCCCGCCGCAATCGCCGCCGCCGCCCGCCGCTGGCTTTCCAAGGCAAAGGCATCCTGCGCCGCGCGCGTGATCCCATGCTCAGCGGCCACATTCTCGGCCGTCACCCCCATATGACCGGTGCCAAAGGGGCAGGTCAGCGCGCCGGTCATCATGTCGAGCGCGGTGACATCGCCCATCTTCGCGCCCCAGCGGGCGGCGGGCAGGATATGCGGCGACCGGCTCATCACCTCGGCGCCGCCCGCCACGGCGAAATCGGCATCCCCCAGCATCAGGCTTTGAACTGCCGAAACCACCGCCTGCGCGCCGGAACCGCAGAGCCGGTTAACGTTCATCGCGGGGGTGCTGTCGGGAATGCCTGCCTGCATCGCTGCAACGCGGCTCACATACATGTCGCGCGGCTCGGTGTTGATCACATGGCCCATGACCACCGTGCCGATCCGGGCGCCCGCGACACCCGCGCGGTCCAGCGCGGCACGGATCACATGCGTGCCGAGATCAATCGGCGACAGCCCGGCAAGGCTGCCCCCGAAGGTGCCAATCGGGGTGCGGGCCCCCGACAGGATGACGATGTCATTGGATACAGTGTCGCGCATGGCAGCCCCCTTGTTCCTCGGGGTCAGCCTAGACCGCACCTGCCCCGCACGCCAGACGGAGCGGACGGCGGCGGGGCAAGTGACGGGACGTCAGATCACAGGACGCGGTGGTTATAAGGCGTCATGTCGCGCAGCATCTTGGCCCCGGTGATCAGCGCCCAGATGTGCATGATCGCCATCGCATCCTCATCCAGCGCCGGGCGGCGATGGTGATCGCTCAACTTCAGAATGCGGTAGGTTTCATTGAGATGATCCGACATGGCAACACTCCACAATTTCACTAAAACTGGAGTCAAATTGCGCCTGTCGGATTAAAGAACCCTTACCTTCCCCTTCAAGCCCTTGATAGAATTCGGATATGGTTAAACACGTTTAACCATGAGCCCCGGTCAGCGCACGGGCGCGTCGGGCGTCACCGAGATCTTTTGCCGCCCGGCGGGGGTCAGCAGCCAGGCATCGCGCCCCTCGATCACCACCGCCGACAGCGGCCCGCCATAGGCGGCAGAACTGTCGATGTTCAGCCGGTGGCCATAATGCGTGGCGTGATCCAGCGCGGTGTGGCCATGCACCACCAGCACCCCGTTGTCGCGGCGGTCGTCCAGCCAGCCTTCGCGGATCCAGACCAGATCATCCTCACGCTGATCACGCAGGGCCACGCCGGGGCGGATGCCCGCATGCACAAACAGGCTCTCGTCACGCTCATACCAAAGCGGAAGCGCCGCCAGCCAGTCGCGGTGGCTTTGCGGCACAGCGGCCAGCGCCTCGGCATGCACCTGATCCACCGGGCGCTGCCCCGGCTCGCGCAGGCCGTATGAGGCCAGGGTCTGCGGCCCCCCGAGGCGCGGATGCATCCAGCTGAGTTCGGCGCGCAGACCGGGTTCCGGCTCCCACGGGTCGTTGAGATAGCGCGAGAACATGCGGTCGTGGTTGCCCTTGAGGACCACCCAGGGTTCGCCCCGCGCTTGTCCCTGCAGAAGATACTCGACCACCCCGCGCGAATCCGGGCCCCGGTCGACCAGATCACCGACATGGATCACCGGGGTTTCCGCATCGCCATTTTGCGCCCGGTCCGCCGCGATCAGCGCATGGGCGCCCTCCAGCAGTTCCAGATGTCCGTGAATATCGCCAATGGCATAGCTCTGCATGCGCCCTCCGGAATAGAAAAGGCCCCCCGCCGAGGCGAGGGGCCAAATGCGTCGGGTCAGACCCTAGCTTATGCCACGTCGAAGGCCAGCGGTTTTACCTGCTGGAAGAGGCCGGTTGCCTGCAGCTCGGCCACAACTTTCTCGTCCAGCGGCTGGTCGAGATAGAGGATCGCGATGGCATCTTCGCCCACTTTGGCGCGGCCCAGAGTAAAGTTGGCGATGTTGACGCCGTTCTTGCCCAGAGTGCCGCCGAGGGTGCCGATGATGCCCGGCACGTCCTTGTTGGTGGTGTAGAGCATGTCCGCACCGACTTCGGCGTCGATGTTGATGCCCTTGATCTGGATGAAGCGCGGCTTGCCATCCGAGAAGACGGTGCCGGCAATCGAACGCTCGCGCTGATCGGTGACCACGGTCAGTTTGATATAGCCGTCAAACACGCCCGATTTCTCTTGCGTGGTGGTGGCAATCTGCACGCCGCGCTCTTTCGCGATGACCGGGGCCGAGACCATGTTCACGTCGGGGTTGGTTGCCTGCATGATCCCGGCGATGGCCGAGCAGTTCAGCGCGGCGAGGTTCATCTCGGTCACGACACCATCATAGAGGATGTTGATCGCCTTCACCGGCTCGTCGGTCATCTGGCCGACGAAAGCGCCCAGATGGCCTGCGAGTTTCACCCAGGGGCCCATCACGGCAGCCTCTTCAGCGGTGACCGACGGCATGTTCAGCGCGTTCGAGACGGCGCCGGTCAGCAGGTAGTCCGACATCTGCTCGGCCACTTGCAGTGCCACGTTTTCCTGCGCTTCGGTGGTCGAGGCGCCGAGATGCGGCGTCACCACCACATTCGGCAGACCGAACAGCGGGCTTTCGGTGGCGGGCTCCACGGCGAACACGTCAAGCGCGGCACCGGCGACATGGCCGGATTTCAGCGCGTCAAACAGCGCGGCTTCATCGATCAGACCGCCACGGGCGCAGTTGATGATCCGCACGCCTTTCTTGGCTTTGGCGATGGCTTCGGCCGAGAGGATGTTCTTGGTCTTCTCGGTCATCGGCACGTGCAGGGTAATGAAATCGGCGCGGGCCAGCAGCTCGTCCAGTTCCACCTTGGTCACGCCCATGGTCTTGGCGCGCTCTTCCGACAGGAAGGGGTCATAGGCCACGACCTTCATCTTCAGGCCCAGCGCACGGTCGCAGACGATGCCGCCGATATTGCCCGCGCCGATCACGCCGAGGGTCTTGTTGAAGACCTCAACGCCCATGAAGCGGTTCTTTTCCCATTTGCCTTCGTGGGTCGAGGCCGAGGCCTCGGGCAGCTGGCGCGCCACGGCGAACATCATCGCGATCGCATGTTCGGCGGTGGTGACCGAGTTGCCGAAGGGGGTGTTCATCACGATCACGCCCTTTTTCGACGCGGCCGGGATGTCGACGTTGTCGACACCGATCCCGGCGCGGCCGATGACCTTGAGGTTGGTCGCGGCGGCGAGGATTTTCTCGGTGACTTTGGTGGCCGAGCGGATCGCCAGACCATCATATTGGCCGATCACTTCCAGCAGCTTGTCTTTGTCTTTGCCGAGATCCGGCAGGTAATCCACCTCAACGCCACGGTCGCGGAAGATCTGCACGGCGGTTTCGGAGAGTTTGTCGGAGACGAGAACTTTGGGTGCCATTTTAGGCTCCTTCGAAAATTCAGGAATTTGGGAATGCGGGCACATCAGGCGCCCGCGAAGATCACGGTGGGATCGGGCTTGCGCCCCAAAGATCAGGCTTGCGCCGCGATCTCGGCGTTGAACGCGTATTCGATCCAGGGCATCAGCGCCACGACATCCGAAGTTTCCACCGTCGAGCCGCACCAGATCCGCAGGCCCGGAGGCGCATCGCGGTAGGCACCGGCATCCAGCGCAACGCCTTCTTTTTCCAGACGTTTCGCCACGTTCTTGGCGAAAGCCGCACCGTCCTTGATGCGGTCATCGGTGAACTTCAGGCAGACCGAGGTGGTCGAGGCAATCGCCGGATCCGAAGCCAGATTGGCAATCCAGGGCTTGTCGGCGATGAAATCGGCGATGGCCTTGGAATTGGCGGTGGCGCGGCCGATCAGACCTTGCAGGCCGCCGATCGATTGTGCCCATTTCAGCGCAACGAGGTAGTCTTCAACCGCCAGCATCGACGGGGTGTTGATCGTCTCACCGACGAAAATACCCTCGATCAGTTTGCCCTTGGCGGTCAGGCGGAAAATCTTCGGCAGCGGCCAGGCCGGGACGTAGGTCTCCAGACGCTCGACGGCGCGGGGGCTGAGGATCAGCACGCCATGCGCACCCTCGCCGCCCAGCACTTTTTGCCAGGAGAAGGTGACGACATCGAGTTTGTCCCAGGGCAGATCCATCGCGAAAGCAGCCGAGGTGGCGTCGCAGATGGTCAGGCCTTCGCGGTCGGCCGGGATCGCATCGCCGTTCGGCAGGCGCGCACCCGAGGTAGTGCCGTTCCAGGTGAAGACAACGTCTTTATTGAAATCGACCGTGGTCAGATCGACCACTTCGCCGTAGGGGGCTTTTTTGACTTCGGCGTCGAGTTTCAGCTGTTTCACCACATCGGTGACCCAGCCTTCGCCAAAGCTTTCCCAGGCCAGCATCTCGACCGGGCGAGCGCCCAGCAGCGACCACATCGCCATCTCGACGGCGCCGGTGTCCGAGCCCGGCACGATGCCGATGCGGTAATCGGCGGGCACGCCCAGAACCTCGCGGGTCAGGTCGATGGCTTCTTTCAGCTTCGATTTGCCCACGGCAGCACGGTGCGAGCGGCCCAAAGGCGCATCAGCAAGCATGTCGAGGGAGAAGCCGGGGATCTTCGCGCAGGGGCCCGAAGAAAAACGCGGATTGGCCGGCCGCGTGGCCGGGGTCGTCAGTGCAGTCATGGTATCCTCTCAGATAAACGCCCTACGTTGGGGTAGGGTGTCCCACCGCCGCAATTACGCCTGTCGCCTCTCTGGCACAAGCGGGAAAATTGCGCTAATGCGGCCTTTCATCCACGATTTACGACCTCACCCTCCACTATCGGAAACTTCCCATGTTTTTCGCCACGCTGATTGCGGCCCCCGCCCGCGCCAATCTGGACCTCGCCACCGTCGAGGCGCTGCGCGACGCCTGGGCGGGCAGCGCGATCACCTGGCTGAACCCCGGCATTGCCGCCGAATTCGCCATTGAGGCGGTGCCCGCGAACCGCTGGGATGTCTGGCAGGGGTTGCAGGGTCTGGGCATTGATCTGGTGGTGCAGCCCGCCGAGGGGCGCCGCAAACAGATGCTGCTGGCCGATATGGACAGCACGATGATCCAGCAGGAATGCATCGACGAGCTGGCCGATGTGGCGGGCGTCGGCGCGCGGGTGAAAGAGATCACCGCCCGGGCGATGAACGGCGAGCTGGATTTTGAAGGCGCGCTGAAGGAACGCGTGGGTCTGCTGAAGGGGCTGCCCGACAGCGTGATCGGTCAGGTGATTGCCGAGCGGATCAGCTTCATGCCCGGCGGGCGCGAACTCCTCGCCACGATGAAGGCGAATGGTGCCTATGCCGCATTGGTCTCGGGCGGGTTCACAGCCTTTACCGGCTATGTGGCGGAGACTTTGGGCTTTGACGAGAACCGCGCCAACACGCTGAACGTCGAGGCGGGGCATCTGACCGGCACCGTCGGCATGCCGATCCTGGGGCGCGAGGCGAAAGTGGCGGCGCTGGAAGAGATCAGCGCGCGGCTGGGCCTGCGGCACGATCAGGTGATGGCGGTGGGCGATGGCGCCAATGATCTGGGGATGCTGGGTCTGGCGGGGGCCGGGGTGGCGCTGCACGCCAAACCCTCGGTGGCCGCGCAATGCGACATCCGCATCAACCACGGCGATCTGACGGCGCTGCTCTATATTCAGGGCTATGCGGTCGGCGATTTCGCCTGATCGAGAGGTCAGGCAGACAAAAGGGGCGCCCGGCAGCTGCCGTGGCGCCCCTTCCTCATTCACGGCTCAGCGCAGGGCCTGCAACAGCTCCAGCGTGGCATAGCCATCCGCCGTCATCCCATTGGCGCGCTGCCAGGCAGTGATTGCGTTGATGGTGTTTGGCCCGATCATGCCGTCGGTGCCCTGGGTGTCATAGCCCGCCCGGGTCAGCCGCTGTTGAATCTCTTGCCGCTCATCCGAGGTCAGCGCGCGGCCCGTGCGCGGCCAGGGCTGCACGAAAGGCCCCTTGCCGCGCAGCCGGTCCGACAGATGGCCGACACCGATGACATAGGAATCGGCGGCATTGTAGCGCGAGATGGCGCGGAAATTGCTGCCGATCATCAGCGCCACACCTTTCGAGCCTGCGGGCAGCAGGATCGAGACCGGCCCCGCCATGGAGGCTGTGCCCCCGGAGGCCGCACGCACGCCCAGCGCCGCCCAGTCGGCGGCGGATTTCGTCGTGCCCTTGCCCGCCATATTGTAATTGAACCCGGCAGGCAGGACCACTTCCACCGCCCAGGGCTGACCTTTGACCCAGCCGGATTTCGAGAGATAGGCGGCCGTCGAGGCCAAGGCATCCGTCGGATCATCCGACCAGATGTCACGTTTGCCATCGCCACGGAAATCGACCGCAAAGGCGAGGTAGGAGGTGGGGATGAACTGCGTATGCCCCATCGCGCCCGCCCAGGAGCCGGTCATCCCTTCGGGTGACACATCGCCCGATTGCAGGATTTTCAGCGCCGCGACCAATTGCTGTTCAAAGAAGCTGGCGCGGCGGCCATCCTCGGCCAGCGTCGCCAGCGCCGGAATGATCGGTGTGGAGCCGCGCGAGGTGCCGTAGGAGGATTCCATCCCCCAGACCGCCGCCACCACCTCTTTTTCGACGCCATAGCGCGCCTCGATCGCCGACAGCTCGGCCCCGTGCTGCGCCAGCGCAGCGCGGCCGTTCGAGATGCGGGTCTCTGACACGGCGGTGTCGAGATAATCCCAGATCGTGCGGTTGAACTCGCTCTGGTTGCGGTCGCGGCGGATCACATCCGGCTGATAGCTGGCGCCCTGGAAGGCGCGGTCAAACACCTGCGGCGAGATGCCCTGCGACAGCGCGCGCGGACGGAAATCCGCCACCCAGGCCTGAAAACGCGCCTGATCAGAGGCGCTGGCGGCGGGGGTGGAACTGATCGGCACGATGCTGCTCCGGGATTCGGGGCGGGGGGAACGGTCCAACGGGCCGGCACATGCGGCCAGCCCGGTCAGGGAGATTACGGCAACCGCAACCGTTTTGAGAGAAGTATGTTTCACTGGCTCGCCTCTGGGGTTCTTTTGTCCCAGTGTAGCGCAAAGCGGCGGAAAGCCAATGCGGTGCGCGTCAGTGAAGGAAGGGTTCCGGCCGGTCTTCGCCGAAGAACGGCACCATCTGTGCGACAATCACCGAATTTTCCGCCAAGGCACGCGCCATCAACTCGCGCTCTTCCTCGGGCACTTCATGGCCCTGATCCAGACGCTCTTGCAGCGTGCCATAGCCCGTCACATCCAAGGGTGCCAGATCGGCCTGTTTCAGAATGAGAACGCTTTCGCGCACCGCCTCGGCCTCATCCACGCCCGAGGCATAGATGACAAGGCCCGCGCCGGTGGCGCCCTTCGGCAGCCCGTCGCCCGCCTTGCGGCCCACCTCGATCAGGAGCGTATAGACCTGCTGCGGGCGCTTCGGTTTCTTGACCTTCTCCACCGGCGCGTCCTCATCATCGAGATCGACAATCTCGACTTCGGTCAGACCGGCATCGGTCAGACTGGCATCGGCGGTCAGGTCATCTTCGGGCTTTTCGGGGGTGCTCGTCATCTTCATCTCCGCACTGGCGTTGTGGCGGACCTGCCAGCTTGCCCAATCTATCGCAAGCCTTTTCCCGTGGATATGGCACTAAAGCCGGGCCCCCAGACAGGCGGGCGTCCATTCTGCATGGCCACAGGCCGCGCAGGCCAACAGCGCCACGGGGGCAACCGCGCCACAGCGGATGCAGCAAAGCCCCGCCTGCCCCGCGTCAGCCTGCGGCGGCGGCGCAATCTCCGGCGGGGGAATCAGCGCAAGCCCCGGCTGCGCCCGGTCATAGCGCAGGATCGAGATCGCCCCGCCCCCCTCGACATAGGCGCGCCGGATCTGCCCGAGGTTGCTGACCTCCTTCAGGCGCAGCATCTCATAGAGCTCACCCGGCGCGAGGTTGCGCGCCGCCAGCCCCGCCAGATTGACCGCCCCGTCTCGGATCACCTCGACCGGCGCATCATCCAGCAGCGTCTCGGCGCGGGGATAACGGTGGATCAGCCATTCCAGCCCCTTGGTCACCCCCACAACCAGCGCCACCACCAGCATCGCCTGCGCCAGCGGCAAATCGGCATAAATCACGGAATCACCCACGGCCGAGCCGAGCGCGATGACCAACACGAAATCCACCAGCGACAGCTGACTGACCGAGCGGCCGCCGATCCAGCGCACCAGCGCCAGTGTCCAGACGTAGATGACGCCCGTCCGAAAAACGATTTCTAGGTAATAGAGGGCGGGATCGCTGCCCCACAACAGGCGCGTCACGTCAAAGGGAATGACCGGCTGGTCCATGGCTGCCTCACCGGGGGCACATCGCCCCACAGGCAGGCAACGCTGCGGCGGCAGGAGGGTTCCCGCCGCCACATGTCACGTCAGATCAGATCAATCGCGCAGCAGCTCGTTGATCGAGGTTTTCGAGCGGGTCTGTGCATCGACCTTTTTCACGATCACCGCGCAATAGAGATTCACGCCGTTTTTCGACGGCATCGAGCCCGCGACAACGACCGAGCCCGCGGGCACTTCGCCATAGCTGACCTCGCCGGTTTCACGGTCGACGATCTTGGTGGATTTGCCGATGAACACGCCCATCCCCAGCACCGAGCCTTCGCGGATGATGCAGCCCTCAACCACTTCCGAGCGCGCGCCGATGAAGCAATTGTCCTCGATGATCGTGGGACCCGCCTGCATCGGCTCCAGCACGCCGCCGATGCCGACGCCGCCCGAGAGGTGGACGTTCTTGCCGATCTGCGCGCAGGAGCCCACCGTGGCCCAGGCATCGACCATCGTGCCCGTATCGACATAGGCGCCGAGGTTGACGAAAGACGGCATCAGGACCACGCCCGGCGCGATATAGGCCGATTTGCGGACCACGCAATTGGGCACTGCGCGGAAGCCTGCGGCTTTCCACTCGGCCGCGCCCCAGCCCTTGAACTTGCTGTCGACCTTGTCCCACCAGCCCGAGCCCTGCGGCCCGCCTTCGTGGACTTCCATGTCCTGCAGACGGAAACCGAGGAGAACGGCTTTCTTCGCCCATTGGTTCACATGCCAGTGGCCATCGGCCTGACGCTCGGCCACGCGCAGCGTGCCTGCATCCAGCGCGGCCAGCGTGGTTTCAATGGCGTCCCGGGTTTCGCCCTTGGTGGCGGGGGTGATGGCGTCGCGGCCTTCCCAGGCGGCTTCGATGGCGGTTTCCAGCGCGGCGTTCGTCATGCGTCCCTCGTCTTTCCTGAGCGTTTCGTGTGGTATTGACGGGTTCCAGCCTATAGTTGGAAGCAAGACCTCACGCAATCCGGGACGGGAAGATCCATGCAAGAAGACAGCCGCAGCCATTCGTTCCGCGACAGCCATCAGGATGCGGCAGCGGCCCACCGGATCCCCGACACGCCGCAAACCCGCGCGCCAGCCTATCGTCTGGCCTTTACCGATACCGATTTCCTGATGCGCGAAGAGCTGCGCCCGGTGCGGTTGCAGCTGGAACTGCTGAAACCGCAGATGATCCTCGACGAGCGGGGGATCAATTCCACCGTCGTGCTGTTTGGCGGCGCCCGCATTCCGGCGCCCGAGCACAAGGACACGGCCAAGACCCCGATGCTGGGGGAGCTGTCGCGCTTTTACGCGGTGGCGCGCGAATTTGCCCGCAAGATGACCGAGCGCAGTCTGGAAACCTATGGCCGCGAGGATGTGATCTGCACCGGCGGTGGTCCCGGCGTGATGGAGGCGGGCAACCTCGGCGCGCATGAGGCGGGCGGGCAGTCGATCGGGCTGAACATCGTTCTGCCACATGAGCAGGCCCCGAACCCCTATGTCACGCCGGATCTGTCGTTCAACTTCCACTATTTCGCCATCCGCAAGATGCATTTCCTGATGCGGGCGCGGGCGATCTGCGTGTTTCCGGGCGGCTTTGGCACGCTGGACGAGATGTTCGAGGCGCTGACGCTGATCCAGACCAAACGGATGAAGCGCATCCCCTTCATCTTTTTTGGCGGCGATTTCTGGCGGCAGGTGATCAACTGGGATCTTCTGGTCGAAGCGGGCACCATTGCCGCCGCCGATCTCGATCTGTTCCATTTCGTCGAGACCGCGGATGAGGCGCTGGCGGTGATCGACGCTTTCGTCCCCGACTGCTGAGCGGGCAGAGCCTGCCCCTCGGGGCGGCGCGGTTCCGGGGCGCGTGACGTGGTTTCGGGGGACGCGGCCCGGTTTCGCGGCCTTTTGCGCCGCCTTCGGCAAATCCCCGCCGGATTATGACACCGCTGACATCAAACGTCAGCGAGCGGGGCACAATCGGGCATTGTAATTCTGCCCCACAGCCTTAATTCTAAAAGGGTATTCACCGAAGCCCCGGCTCCGATCCTGCCGCTTGTCCCGCAAGCGACAGGCGTAGCCCTATGGCTGCCGCCGCATAAAGGATCCGCCCATGAGCCACGAGACGCCCCTGATCGCCACCATTGTCGCCGGTCTGGGGCTGGCTTTTCTGTTCGGGCTTTTGGCGCAGAGGCTGCGATTGCCAACCCTTGCGGGCTATCTGATGGCCGGGGTGATCATCGGCCCCTTCACCCCCGGCTATGTCGCCGATCAGGAGCTTGCCAATGAGCTGGCCGAGCTTGGGGTGATCCTGCTGATGTTTGGCGTCGGCCTGCATTTCTCGATCAAGGATCTGATGGCGGTGAAGAACATCGCCATTCCCGGCGCCTTGGGCCAGATCACGGTCGCGGTTCTTGCGGGACTGGGGCTGTCGGTCGCGCTCGGCTGGAGCATCGGGGCCGGGCTGATCTTTGGCCTTTCGCTCTCGGTTGCCTCCACCGTGGTGCTCTTGCGCGCGCTGGAAGAGCGCGGGCTGGTGGCGGCGCGGCGCGGGCAGATCGCGGTGGGCTGGCTGATCGTGGAGGATCTGGTGATGGTGATCACCCTCGTGCTGATCCCGCCGCTGGCGGGGCTGCTGGGCGGCGCCACGCCGCCGCTGGAAGGCGAAGCGGCCACGGCAACCGCCCTCGGCATGGGGCCGGTGGCGGCGGCGCTGGCGACCACGGCGGTCAAGGTCGCGGCCTTTGTGGCGCTCATGCTGGTGGTGGGGCGCAAACTGATCCCGGCGGCGCTCGACTATGTGGCGCGCACCGGCTCGGCCGAACTCTTTCGCCTCTCGGTGCTGGCCATCGCGCTGGGGGTGGCCTTTGGCTCGGCCTATCTCTTCGGCGTCTCGTTCGCGCTGGGGGCGTTCTTCGCCGGGATGGTGATGGCAGGCTCTCCCCTGTCGCATCAGGCCGCCGAGGAGACGCTGCCGCTGCGCGACGCTTTTGCCGTGCTGTTCTTCGTCTCGGTGGGGATGCTCTTCAACCCGATGGTCCTGCTGCAAGAGCCGCTGGCGGTGCTGGCGACGGTGCTGGTGATCGTGGTGGTGAAATCGGCCGCCGCTTACGGCATCGTGCGCGCCTTTGGTCATGGCAAGGAAACCGCGCTGACCATTGCCGCCAGCCTGGCGCAGATCGGCGAGTTTTCCTTCATCCTGATCGTGTTGGGTGTTTCGCTGGACATCGTGCCCATCGCGGCGCGGGATCTGGTGGTGGCGGGGGCGCTGCTCTCGATCCTGCTCAACCCGGTGCTCTTCCATCTGCTCGACCGCTGGTCCGAAAAGCACCCTGCCCCGGATGGGGTGAGCAAGGCGGATATTGAGGCGGCACTGGCCGATGAACCCGCAGACAGCGGGGAAGAACCCCCCGCGACCGCCGACAGCGACGCGGCGGAAGAGACGCCTTCGCAAGAAGCGGATAAATCCGCCGCCTGAGCGCGGGCGGGCGCACCACCACCACGCAAAAGGCCGCCCCCTCGGGCGGCCTTTCTTGTCCAGAAACCCTGTGGCTTCAGTTCTGCGCGGTTTCCGCGTCGATCTGCGCCTTCGATTTGCGGCCACGTTCGGTGGCGGATTTCAGCTGGCCACAGGCGGCCATGATATCCTCGCCGCGCGGGGTGCGGATCGGGCTGGCGTAGCCCGCGTTGTAGATGATGTCCGCGAACTTATGGATGCGGTTGTTCGACGAGCGTTTGTAGGGCGCGCCGGGCCATTCGTTGAACGGGATCAGGTTGATCTTGGCCGGGATGCCCTTGATCAGCTCGATCAGACGATAGGCGTCTTCCTTGGTGTCGTTCACCCCTTCCAGCATCACATATTCAAAGGTAATGCGTTCCGAGTTGGACAGATTGGGATAGTCGCGCAGCGCGTCCAAGAGCTCGGCGATGTTCCATTTCTTGTTGATCGGCACCAGCTTGTCGCGCACCTCATCGGTGGTCGCGTGGAAGCTGACCGCGAGAAGACAGCCGATCTCGGTGGCCGTGCGCGCAATCTCGGGCACGACACCGCTGGTCGAGAGCGTGATCCGGCGGCGGCCAAGGCCGATGCCTTCATTGTCCATCACGATCTTCATCGCATCGCGGACATTCTCAAAGTTATAGAGCGGCTCGCCCATGCCCATCAGCACGATGTTCGAGATCAGCCGCCGCTCATCATCCGAGCGGGTGCCGGGTTTCGGCCATTCGTTCATATCGTCGCGCGCCAGCATCACCTGCCCGACGATTTCGCCCGCCGTCAGGTTGCGCACCAGTTTCTGCGTGCCGGTATGGCAGAAGGAACAGGTCAGCGTGCAGCCCACCTGGCTGGAGATGCACAGTGTCCCGCGGCCCTCCTCCGGGATATAGACCACCTCAACCTCATGGCCGCCGGCGATCCGCACCAGATATTTGCGGGTGCCATCGGTCGAGATCTGCCGGGTGACCACTTCCGGCAAAGTGATCTCGAATTTCTCGGCCAGAAGCGCGCGGAAATCCTTGGCAAGGTTGGTCATCACGCTGAAATCGCGGATGCCCCAGTAATAGACCCATTGCCAGACCTGACCGACCCGCATCTTGGCCTGCTTTTCCGGCGTGCCCGCAGCGATCAGCGCGGCGCGCAGCTCATCCCGCGTCAGGCCGACGATGTTCACCTTGTCGGTTTCCGGCAATTTGCGCGGAATCGTCAGCACATCCTGCGTGATCGGCGCAGAGGGCGTCGGGGTGGTGGTCGGAATCGGGGTGTTCTCGGTCATGGGCGCGGTCCTGAATGAAGACTGCACGATATAGGGGATTCGCGCGCAAAACGAAACAGGCATTGCGCGCCGCCCCGGTCACAAGAAAAACAGGGCCCCGTCAGATGAAAAAGGGGGCCAGCGGCCCCCGTTTCCCGATCAGTTGCAGCGCTTGGAGGCTTCGTCCATCGCGGCGGTAAAGCCCAGGAGCGAGAATTTGTCCTGCGTGTTGGTCCCGCGCGAGGAATGGCCGCGCAGAATGGCCGAGGTGCCGGATTTCATCTTGGCGATGATCTTGGCGTCATCCTCTGCCGTGCCCGACCAGGCATTCTCGCCGGTCGAGAACAGGTTGAACTTGGTGCCATCGACATCCAGCTCAACGGTCGAGCCTTCGGCGAACGGATAGCCGCCCGCAAAGGACACTTCGCCGGTTTTGCCCGGGCGGTAGGTGACAAACAGCAGGATCTTGCCGCGTTTCACCGCCACCGATTTGCCATCCTTGGTGTTGATGGTCTCTTTGGGCTGCGACACGCCCCAGCATTCCTTCGACGGCTTGTCTTCGACAAAGACGCTCCAGTCGGTGGAGGCGGAAACGCGGTTGGTGCTTTCTTGGGCGTTCGCGGCGGTTGCGCCGATGCCAGCAAGTGCAAAAATGGCGGCGCCAACGCCGCGCAGCATGAATTTCGTCATTTGTTCACAGTCTCCAGCTGCCTATGCCTCAGGGTCCGCTTGTGGCGGTGCTTTTGGAGCACCTTTTCCAATGGCGGATGTTTTTTCAACTCGATATCCCTCAGATAACGCAAAAGTGCCGGAGGGGCAAAGCCCCCTCGGCAGGAAATCGCTGAAAACAGGGGGAATCCATGGCAGCTGCACCGATGATTGAACTTTGGCGCGGTGGTTTGCTGGAAAGCCAGCATGCGGGCCACGCGGTGATCTGGGGGCCGGGCGGCATCGAAGCGGCCTGGGGCGACCCGGATGCGGTGATCTTTCCGCGCTCGTCGTGCAAGATGATCCAGGCGCTGCCGCTGGTGGAAAGCGGTGCAGCCGATGCCTTTGGCCTCACCCCCCGGCAACTTGCCCTTTCCTGCGCCAGCCATCAGGGGGCCGAGATCCACACCCGGGCCGTCAGCGACTGGCTGGAGGCGCTGGGGCTGGGCGAGGCCGATCTGCGCTGCGGCAGCCATCTGCCCTATGACAGCGCCGCCAGTCAGGCGCTGGTCTGTTCCGACACCGCCCCCTGCCAGATCCACAACAACTGCTCGGGCAAGCACAGCGGTTTTCTGACGCTGAACCGGCATCTGCGCGGCGGTTCGGAATATGTCGAGCTGGACCACCCCGTGCAGCGCGCCGTGCGTGAGGCGAGCGAGGATGTCACCGGCATGACCGCGCCGGGCTATGGCATCGACGGCTGCTCGGCACCAAATTTCGCCACCACCACGGCGGGTCTCGCCCGCGCGATGGCGTTTTTCGCCGCAGCCAACCCGGAGGGCACGGCGCGCGAGGCCGCCGCCGCACGGCTGACCCGGGCGATGGCGGCTTTCCCCGAGATGGTGGCCGGTGAGGGCCGCGCCTGTACCGCCCTGATGCGGGCAATGGGCGGCAAGGTGGCGGTGAAGACCGGGGCCGAGGCGGTTTTCGTGGCGATCCTGCCCGACCAGAAACGCGGTATCGCGCTGAAGATCACCGATGGTGCCACCCGCGCCTCCGAAGCGGCGATCACCGCGCTTTTGATCCGGCTGGGGGCGCTGGAGGCCGCCGATCCGGTGGCGCAGCGCTATCTAACGCCGCCGCAGGTGAATCGGCGCGGCATCGTCACCGGCGAGATGCGGCTGGCCCCGGGATTTGGCTGAGGCACCGGCTCAGGCGCCCTGCACGAGGTTCCAGATCAGTTTCAGCGCCAGCGCCGAGGAGGTGACGACCAGCAAGGGTTTGATCACCCGGGCGCCGACGCGCATGGCGACCAGACTGCCAAGGCGGGCGCCGCCGATCTGCGCCACGCCCATCGCCAGCCCCATCGCCCACCAAGGCGCCCCCGCGAGTGCAAAGACGGCCAGCCCGCCGAGGTTGGAGGCGAGGTTGAGGAATTTCGTATGCGCCGTGGCCTTGAGCACGCCGTAACCCGCCAGCGTCACAAAACCCATCATGTAGAATGACCCCGCGCCCGGCCCGACCAGCCCGTCGTAAAAGCCACAGAGCGGCACGATGCTCAGCGTGAACAGCGCGGGCGTCAGCCGCTGCTGGCGGTCGCTGTCATCGAGACCCTTCTTGAAGGCAAAGAAGGCGGCAATCCCGATCAGAATGGCGGGGAGCGCATAGCGCAGCCCCTCGGTCGGCAGCACGGAAATCAGCGCGGCCCCGGCGCCGCTGGCCACAAAGGCGAGCGCTGCCGCCTTCAGCTGACGGCGCGGCTGCACATGTCCGGCCCGGGCATAGCTGATCGCGGCGGTCGCGGCGCCAAACACCCCCTGCACCTTGTTGGTCGAAAGCGCCTGCAACGGCGTCGCCCCCGCGAGGAGCAGCATCGGCAAGGTGATCAAGCCGCCACCCCCCGCAATACTGTCAACAAAACCAGCCGCGAAAGCAGCGCCGATCAGCATCAGCGCAAGGTCCAGGGATACTTCGAACATGGAGGGGCTCCTTTGATCCGCGCCGTGCCAGAAGCCGTCACGGAAGTAAAGTGACCCCGATCCCGGCGCGTTACCGCGCGCCGGGGCATCGCGCGACGACCTTCAGTTGAAACCTCTTCCCACCGGTTCTATAAACCCGGAAAGCACAGGCCGTCAGTCGAGGAGACAAGATGCGGGAACCTTCACTACGGCCATCAACTTCCCCGATGTTGCCGCATATCCTGCCTGCCCCCAACTTCAGTGACGCGCGCGGATCTTTAGGCGTTCTGGAGGGGGAAAGCCTGCCCTTCGACATCGCGCGGGTCTATTATCTCTACGATGTCCCGATTGGCGCGGTCCGCGGCGAGCATGGTCACAAAAAGCTGGAACAGCTGATGATCTGCATGCATGGCGAAGTGGAAGTCATCCTGAACGACGGCTCCAAACAATATCATTTTGAACTGAAAGACGCCTCGCAGGTGCTCTATGTGCCCAGCGGTCTGTGGCGGCGGCTGCGTTTCGTGATGCCGGAGACCGTGGTCTGCGTGCTGGCCTCGCGCCCCTATGAGACGGAAGACTACCTGTATTCCTACGAAGATTATCTCGCCTGGGTCCGGTCGCCGGAACGCCAGCAGCTGCAGAAGTGATCCCCATGCAAGAGTATAAATTCCTCGACGTCGGCTTTACCTACACCAGCCTGGCAGCCGAGATGGATGCCGCCTATGCCCGCGTCATGCAGTCGGGCATGTATATCGGCGGGGCCGCGCTCGAGGCGTTTGAGGCCGAATTCGCCGCTTATTGCGGTGCCAAATATTGCGTGGGTGTCGGCAATGGGCTGGAGGCGCTGGTGCTGCCGCTGCGCGCCCGCGGGATTGGCCCGGGGGACGAGGTGATCGTTCCCGCCAATACGTTCATCGCCACCTGGCTTGCGGTCAGTCAGACCGGGGCGCAGCCTGTCCCCGTGGATGCCGATCCGGCGACCATGAACATTGATCTGGCCGGCGTCGCGGCCGCGATCACCCCGCGCACCCGTGCCATCATGCCCGTGCATCTTTATGGCGCGCCGGTGCCCTGCGAGGGGCTTCGTGCGCTGGCCGAGGCGCATGACCTGCTCTTGATCGAGGATTCCGCGCAGGCCGTCGGGGCGACCGACGGCGGCAAGAAAGCAGGCGTTTTGGGCCATTGCGCGGGCTTCAGCTTTTATCCGGGCAAGAACCTCGGGGCCTTTGGCGATGGTGGCGCGGTGGTGACCGATGACGCCGAACTGGCCAGTGCGGTGCGGATGCTCTCGAATTACGGCTCGAAGGTGAAATACCAGCACGAGGTGGCGGGCGGAAACTCCCGGCTGGATCCGTTGCAGGCGGCCTTCCTGTCGGTGAAACTGCCGCATCTGGACGCCTGGACCGCGCAACGGCGCGAGATTGCGGCCGTTTATGACCGGGTGCTGGCGGATATTCCGGGCCTGACTCTGCCGCAGGTGTCACCCGGCACGCAATCGGCCTGGCATCTCTATGTGCTGCGTCATGAGCAGCGCGACGCCTTGCAAAAGGCGCTGATCGCCCGCGGCGTGGCCTGCGCCCTGCATTACCCGGTGCCGAACCATCAAAGCGGCGCCTTTGTCGCCGAATTCGGGCATATGTCCTTTCCGGTGACCGAAGCGATCTGCCGGACCTGCCTCAGCATTCCGATGGGTCCGCATCTGTCCCTGACCGACGCCGAAGCCATTGCCGCCATCGTGGCGGAGGTGGCGCGATCCCTGTGAAAGGCCCCCCGGCATGAGTGTTCCCGCGCAGGCCGCGACAGAGGCGCATCCCATGATGCTCGCCGAAACGATCCGTTCGGCGCCCAATGTGGCGGTGGCGCTGGAATGTCTGGTGGCGGCACGGCGGGGGTCGGCATCTTGTGATCCCCAAGCCCTTGATGCGGCCTATGCGGCCCTGCTCGCGCGGCTTGCGCAGGGCGGGGAAACCGGGCTGGCGCACGATCTGCCCCGCACATTGCCGGTCATCGGGTTCGACCGGCCGACCAATCTGCATGTGGTCAGTGCCGAGAGGCCGGATAGTCCCGCTCTGGATACGCCCGCTCTGGACAGGCCTGCCCTGTGCGCCGCACGTCTGCTGATGGCCGCGCGGCCGGGTGAACGACATCTCGTGCTCTTCACCGGCGCCGAGCCTGATGCCCGCACGGAAGCCCTGATCCGGCGCAATGGCGGGGCGGTGATCAAGGCCGATCCCGGCCTCGACCGGCTCGACCGGTGGCTCTGGCTGCAGGACAAGCTGCAGGTCTATCAACCGCAGCGGCTTTTCCTGCATGCCGCCGGGGCTGACGTTCTGGCGGGGCTGGCGGCGCGGTGGGTGCAGGCCGCCGCCCGCGATGGCGTCCGGCAGCCCCACCTCTATCTGATCCACGCGACGGCACCGGGCAGCATCAACGCTGATCTCGTCGGCACCCATCTGGCCGGGGTGGTGCATATCGTGCCCGACGCGCCCGCAAGCGCGGATCTTCGGAACCATCTTACGCGCCTTTCGCAACCCGGCGTGACACGGCCCCCGGTCGCTGTGATCCCGCAACTGCACCAGACCGCCTTGATCCCGCAACCGGATCAGCCCCTGCCCGCGCTGCGGCCACTCGACCGCCAGCACGGACGCAAACAACTGGCGGTGAGCGCGCTGCGCCAACTGAAAGACCATGCACGTCGCCGCCGCGTTCTGGCAAAGCGAAAACTCACGGAGCTGAAGCGTCACCTGTCGCGCAGCACCACAGGCACCGATACCACAGACCTTCAGCGCGGGTTGTTGCGCCGTCATCTGGCGCGGCTGATCGACTGGCGGGAAACGCCCCTGCAAAAACCGATTGATCCGGCCGCGGGCCGCGCCGCCGCACGGGCCCTGTTTGATGCAGACTGGTACCGCCAGCAGCGGCCCGCTTTGCCCGCACAGAGCGATGCTTTCGAGGATTATCTGGCACGCGGTGCCGCCGATGGCCTGTCCCCCAATCCTTTGTTCGATCCGGCCTTTTATGCCGCGCAACTGTCGCAGCTTGCCCTCCCCGCCACCGATCTTTTGGCGCATTATGCCCTGATCGGTGAAAAACGGGGCTACCTGCCGCATCCCTTGTTCGTTCCTGGCCATTATGCGGCACAGGCAGGCCCGGTTGCGATCTCGGACTCACTGCTCGGGCATTATCTGCGTGCAGGGGCCGGGGCGGCGATACCGCATCCGCTGTTTGACGCGGTGCATTACATGAAAACGCTGGGGTTCCTGCCGCGCGGCATGCCCCTGTTGGTGCATATGGCCACCGAAGGGCTGCGCTCGGGGGCGAGTCCGCATCCGCTGATCGAGCCTGCCTTCCTGAAGGCCCTGACGCCGGATCCGCAACGTGGCCTGTACGACTGGCTGACGGCAAGCGGTGCCTCGACGCAGGAAATCCCCACGGCCCTGCTGCTGGATCCCGTCCGGCTGGGCCGGGGCGCCGAAGACCACTACGCCAATCTCGCGCCGAATATGCTCTGGGCCTATCTGATCGAAGGCAATCAACCCGATCGTGCGCCGCATCTTTTGGTCCGCGCCCGGCATGCCGCCCGCAAGCGCCCGGAATTGTTGCTGCAACACCGGCCGTTGCTGCTGGAAATGACCAGCGGCTTGCTGGATGCCGTGGATGTGCATCCGCTGGTCAGCACCGACTATCTGCGCGCCCAGGCGCCCTGGATCGCGATCAGCGGCCAGCATCCCACCCGTTATTTCGTCGAGCGGGCCATTAGCGAGAACCTGCGCCCGCATCCCTGGTTCTCAACTCAGTTCTATCTGATGCACAGCCCGGATGTGGCCAGCGCCGGCATCAACCCGCTGATGCATTATCTGGAATTTGGCCAGTTCGAAGGCCGCCTGCCGCATCCTTTCTTTGACGGCAACGATTACTACCACCGCTATATCCCGCATTCCGGCCGCAGTTCGCCGCTTCTGGACTATGCCGCGCGCGGCGCCGGGCAATTCCGGCCGACGCAACCGCACGATCCGGCGCAGGTATCTCTGGCGCTGCAAACCGTGCGCGCGGTCTTTGCCGGGCCGGAAGCTGATCACGCACGGGCCGAAGCCATGCTGCGCACCGCGATCCAACCCGCCAACCGCGCCCAGCACCCGACGCTGCAGATCGGCAGCCACGGCCGGGCAGAGCAGGGTGCTGCGGCGCGGGTCTGCGTGGTGGAGCCGGCTGCGGTTGCCTTGCCGCGCCCGTCCGTGCTCAGCACCCGGCACGTCGCGCCGCCCCCGGTGCGCTATACCGCGCCTGCGGCCCATCGGGCGGTCTTTGCCGATGTCACGGTACTGGGTGGCGCCGATGGTCATCTGACCGCCGCCTCGGAATGGTGGGCCGAGGGGCCCGAAATGGCGCCGGTTCCCGGATCTGCCGAAGCGCAGGACGCCGATCTGACCCTGCGCCCCTTCACCCCGGTGGCGGCCCTCTCCGAAACCGCTGCGCTCCTGCGGCACCACAGCCGGGAAACCGCTCTTGCGACGGCCATTTTCGCCTGTGGCAGCCGCAGCTCGGACCTGGCGCATTTTCTTCTGGAAACCCTGCCGCGCGCCATGATGGCCGCCGCAGAAGCGCCCCCGGGCACGCCTGTCCTGACCGAGGATGACCTCGGGCCGCTGCACTATCAGGCGCTGCGCCTGGCGCTGCCGGAGCATCCGGTGCTGCGGATGTCGCGCGGTGCCAGCCTGACGGTCCGGCGGTTGTATCACGCCAGCATGGTCAACCAGCTGGACACACCGCAGCAGCGGCATGATCCGGCGGCGCCGCCGCCACCTGCCGCGCTGCGGCTGCATCCGGCCCTGCTCGCTCAGCTCAACAGGTTGGCAGGTCAGGCGGTTGGTGCCCTGCCGCGGGCCGGTGGCAAGATCTTCCTGCACGACCGGACCCGCCCCACCCGCAGCATCCTCAACATCGCCGACGTCGACCAGCAGATGCGCAAGGCGGGGCATCGCCACATTGACCCGAGCCAGCTGTCGTTTGCCGAGCTGGTGCAGGAGATCGCCGCCGCCGATCAGATCGCGGTCAGCGATGGCCCGCAACTGGCCTTGCTGGTTTTCGCCCGCCCCGGAACACGAGTCAAAGTGCTGATGGGGCAAGCCACCGGCGCCGATTACCACCGGGCGGATCTGATCTGCAGATTGTGCCACCTGGACGTGGTAACGATTGCAGGCTGGCAGGTCACCGGCAGCGTGCAGATGCATCTGCCCGCCGCGCATGCACATTTCACGGTACCACCGGGGTATCTTGAGGCGTTTTTCCCGGCGGTGTCCGAGCCGGTGCCGGCGGATCTGCCCGCGGTACTGACGGCGCTGCATGGCATGGCCGCGCGGGCCGATGTGCTCACCGGGGCCTGGGCCCTGCGCGCTGAGCCGACACCGCCCGACTTCACCCG